>JANNJF010000835.1:0-2182 GCA_031405715.1 Gammaproteobacteria bacterium
CCCCCGAAGTGCGCGGGGGAGAGGGGACTTGTTCAGAGATTCCCTCGTTTGCAAATGGGGCGGGGGGCGGGGATTTCAAGCCAAGTGCGGGCATGGGGTCCGGGCCTGAGATTTCTCCACATCCTGACACATCGTGCGATCGTTGGGCATTCGGCGGCAAGCCGCCTCTAAGAAAGCGGGAGCGAGCTCCCGCACTCCCGTGACGAGTGTCGCCCTCACGCTGTCCAGAGGACCACCCGCCCAGGGTGTAGTCCAGGCGGCTGCCGGACCCCGCGGATTGCCGACTGAGGTAATGCGCGAGCACGCGCCCCGCCGCACCGGCCGCGCGCTGCATGAGATTCATCTGTGGATCATCCCCGTCGCTCCCCTGCTTGCGCCAGTGCGTAGCGTGTCGCGGCTGTATGGCTTGTCTTCAGGTGTCCGCAGGACAAGTCCCGCCAACAAATCGTCCCTGGCGTGAAAACGGCAACACATCCGACCACTACGCAGTAGCCATGACGAGTGCGACCAGACCCTACTACAATAATTATTTTACCTGCTACACCTTGGCGCCGGTCGTATTCGGAGTCGTATCGGTGGGATACGGATACAGCATGTCCAGAGGAACACTCTTGCCGACGCTTTGGACAATGCGCGCGTGGCGCCGCCGCAGTTCGCGCCCATTCTTGACGCCGCAGGAGTGCGCAATCATGTCGATCTCATTATTCATCGACAGGGCATAATGCGCCACGCGCATGAACTTCTCCTCCACCACCAGGCCACGTTGCAGACGTTTGTTGTGCGTGGTGATACCGGTGGGACAGGTGTTGGCATGACAGCGCAGCGACTGGATGCAGCCCAGGGCGAACATGAAGCCACGTGCCGTGGTGACAAAATCCGCACCCAGGCACAACGCCCAGGCGGCATGCGCCGAGGTGACGATCTTGCCACTGGCGATGAGCCGGATGCGCTGGTTAAGTCCGGCGGCGATCAGGCAACTGGCGGCGATGGGCAGGGCCTCGACGATGGGCAGGCTCATGTGATCGATGAGTGCCTGCGGTGCGGCGCCGCTGCCGCCTTCGCCGCCGTCGATGGTAATGAAATCCGGCGCGCTGTCGACACCGCGCCGCAGGATCGCCTCGATCAGCTCGTTTATGAACTGCGCGCCGCCGAGCGCGGTCTTGATACCCACCGGACGCCCGCTCAACTCGCGCAGGCGCGCGATGAAATCCAGCAGCTGTTCGGTGTTGGCGATATCGTTGTGGCGATTCGGACTGATGGAGGCGACATTCGCCGGGATGCCGCGGATGGCGGCGATCTCCGCGGTCACCTTGCCCGCCGGCAGGATACCGCCCTTGCCGGGCTTGGCGCCCTGGGACAGCTTGACCTCGAAGGCGCACACCTCCGCACCCAGTTCGCGCGCACGTTGCGGCGAAAACTGTCCATCGCGGTCGCGGATGCCGTACTTGGCGGTGCCGATCTGCATCACCACATCGCCGCCGCCCTCACGGTGATAAGGCGACAAACCCCCCTCGCCGGTGTTCAGCCAGCAACTCGCCAGCGCGGCGCCGCGCGACAGGGCCTGCACCGCCGGCACCGAGATGGCGCCATAACTCATGCCGCTGATATTAACAATGGAGCGTGCCGTAAAGGGTTTGGCGCAATGACCTTCACCGATCACCAGCGGCGGCGTGGGCTCACGCTCCTCTTCGAGCACCGGGTAGGCGGCGTTGACGAAGATAATGGAACCCGGTTCACGCTGATCATTGGTGGAACCGAAGCCGACGGTATCGCCGGCACCCTTGGCGATGCGGTAGATCCAACTGCGCGTGGCGCGGTTGAACGGCAGCTCCTGCCGGTCGCTGGCGAAAAAATACTGGCGGAAGAATTCGCCCTGGCGCTCGAGGAAGTAGCGCAACCGGCCGATGACCGGAAAATTGCGCCGCACCGAGTGTTTTTTCTGGAAGATGTCCTGCAGGAACATGACGGTCAGGATCAGCATGACGATGCCGCCGACCCAGCCGAGGGTGACAATAAACCATTGTGCCGTCGCTACCATCAGGAATACCTCGTGTTTGCAACATCACACTCTCTAGCAACGCGCAAAGCTTCGTCTAGTCCTGTGGTGTGTTCGGAAACAAATTTCTGATCAGCCCTGCCGTGTTGATGCAAGTATGAGAACAACCCATCAAACAGGGCCACA
>JANNJF010000836.1:0-5754 GCA_031405715.1 Gammaproteobacteria bacterium
CGGCGGCGATCGTGACGGTGAGCGTGGCCAGGTCCGAAAGCCGCGCGACGACGACATCGCCCGCGGCGAGAGGCCCGACCCGCGAAGGCGTCCCGGCCAAGACCCAGGAGCGTATCGCGCTGGGCGTGTCCGAGGCCAACAGTTGTGCATATTGCGTCTCGGCCCATACCGCCATTGGACAGGGGGCCGGGCTCGACAGTAACGAAATGGTCGCCGCGCGCCGTGGCTCGTCGGGTGATGCCAAGGCCGCGGCCATGGTCGCCTTCGCCCGCGCCATCAACACCAACCGGGGAGAGGTGACCAGTGCCGAGATCGACGCGGTGCGCAAGGCCGGCGGCAACGACGGCGAGATCGTCGAGATCATCAGTCAGGTCGCGCTGCACTCCCTGACCAATTTGTTGGCCAAGGCATCGCGTGTCGAGATTGATTTTCCGGTGGCCAGTCTGATGACAGCAACGAAGTAAGCGCCACACCCTTGCCCGCCCGGCGTTATGGTTCGAGCGAGCGGGCAATGGGTATTTTCCAGGAGGCAGCATGGGCAGAAAATTCACTGAATTGGCTTTTACCGGCAAGGTAAAGGCAGCGCAGGAACAGAATCACACACGCGCGGCAAACCGCGCACTTGAAGAGGCCACCGCCCGACAAGATGAATTGAGCGCGAAGGAGATCGCCTTTATCCAGGCGCGCGACAGCTTCTACCAGGCAACCGTCGGAGAAAACGGCTGGCCCTATGTGCAGTTCCGCGGTGGCCCGACCGGCTTCCTGCGCGTCCTGGACAGCAAGACCATCGGCTACGCGGATTTCCGCGGCAACGTTCAGTACATCAGCCTGGGAAATCTCACGGGCAACGACCGGGTGGCCATGATATTGATGGACTACCCCAATCGCCGACGCTTGAAGCTCTGGGCGCGGGCGAAGATTGTTCTGCCGCAGGAAGATCCGCCGCTGATCGCGCAGTTGGAGGTGGCGGATTATCGTGCCGAGGTGCAGCGCGGCATCGTACTGACCGTCGAGGCGTTCGACTGGAACTGCCCACAACATATCACGCCACGTTTTACCGAGCGGGAGATCGAAACATTCCTGTCTGACAAGTAAATTTGACGCCAAGTCGACCGCACCGGGATAATCCAGCCTTCAGGTTCGCGGATAGACATTTGCACATGCGCCCCCTCGGCATTTTTGGCGGCACCTTCGACCCGATTCACTACGGCCATTTGCGTCCGGCGCAGGAAGTGCTGGACGTCCTGTCGCTGGACGCGATCCGTTTCATCCCCTCGGCGTTACCGCCGCACCGTGCAGCACCCGTGGCCAGCGCCGCCCAGCGCTTGCGCATGCTGCAGATCGCCTTGGCGGAGTTCCCCCGGTTTTCCGCGGATGACCGGGAGATCCGTCGCGGCGGGCCGTCCTACACGGTGCTGACCCTCGAATCCCTGCGCGCCGAAGTGGACGACCGGCCCCTGTGTCTCATACTCGGGCTGGACGCCTTCCTTGGCCTGGAATCCTGGCATCGCTGGCGCGAAATACCCGATTTGGCCCATCTGGTGGTGCTCACCCGTCCGGGCTGGGTGCTGGACGGTCTGCCCGACTGGGCCGAGGGGCGGCACTGCGCCGATGGGGCATCCCTGGCCCTATGCCCCGCCGGACGGCTGTTTTTCCTGGCGGTAAAGCCGCAGAATATCTCGGCCACCGGGATACGGTCCGCCCTGGCCCGGGGGCAGTCGGTCGAGGGCCTGTTGCCCCAGGCGGTGCAGGCATTTATCTGCCAGAATCATCTATATAGCCACCTGAACTTGAGGGCCTGATGCAAGCAAAAGCGATGCAGAAATTGATCTACGAAACATTATTGGATGCGAAGGGACAGGAAGTTCGCGTGCTGGACGTACGCAAAGTCACCGATTTCACCGACTACATGATTATCGCCAGCGGCACCTCCAACCGGCATGTGATCGGCATGGGAGACCGCATCATCGACGCGCTGCGCGCCCACAATCGTCGTCCCATCGGTATAGAAGGGCAGGACCCGGGGGACTGGGTGTTGATCGACTTCGGCGATGTGGTGGTGCATCTCATGCGTCCGCAGACGCGCGACTTCTACAATCTGGAAAAACTCTGGAGCGATGCCGCGGACGCCGGTCAGGCGGAGAAGTGATGCCGCAGCCAATGGGCGAAGTCACGTAGGTCGGGTTCCCCCATGCGGGGACAAGAGCGCAGCGTAACCCGACATTTCGTCGCAGACTAAAGTGGAGCCGCAAAGGCGCTTCTACCGCGTCGGCAGGGTTTTGTTGGGTTACGCCCTTCGGGCTAACCCAACCTACGAAAGGAGGTCCCCTGGCTCACCCGCTGACGTGGGAGAGGAGATCGGGACGATCAAAAACAAGATGTGTAAATACCTATGTTACTGATGTCTGGAAGGGTATGGCTACGATAACTTCCAATACAGGACCAGCATGCAGATTCACCTCATCGCCGTCGGCACACGCATGCCCACCTGGGTCACGCTAGGCTACGACGAGTACGCCCAGCGCGTGCGCGGTTCCTGTCGCCTGGTATTGCGCGAAATTGCCGCCGGCAAGCGCGCCAAGGGTGCGGATCTCGGGCAGATACAGAAAGATGAAGGCGCGCGCTGCCTGGCGGCGGTGCCCGCGGGCAGTCGCGTGATCGCCCTGGAGCGCATCGGGCAGGCGCGTACCACGGAACAGCTGGCGGTTGCCATGCAGGCTTGGATGGGCGAGGGCCGCGATTGCGCCTTTCTCATCGGCGGGCCCGAGGGTTTGGCGAGCGCCTGTCTGGAACAGGCGCATGAGGTCTGGTCGCTGTCGGCGCTGACGCTACCGCACCCACTGGTGCGGGTGATCCTGGCGGAGCAGCTGTATCGGGCATGGAGTATTTTGAATCATTTGCCGTATCATCGGCCCTAACATCCGTTAAATACCGCCATTGGAACCCCAGCCGTCAACGTGAATCCACCGATCCAGTTACTGCTGGCCTCCGCCAGCCCACGCCGGCAGGCGTTGCTGCGCCAGATCGGCCTGACCTTCGACGTGGTGCGGCCGGATGTGACCGAACGGCGGTTGGCGTCCGAGTCGCCGCGCGACTACGTACTGCGGGTGGCGTGCGACAAGGCCCAGGCAGGGATGCGTCTGGCCGCGGCCATGGGCGCCGCGGGGCTGCCGATACTCGCCGCCGATACCGAGGTGGTGCTCGACGCCGAGGTGTTGGGCAAGCCGGCGGACCGCGCCGCGGGTGTGGCGCAGCTAAAGCGCCTGGCGGGGCGTACCCATGAGGTCATGACCGCCCTGTGCCTGTTGCAGGCCGGTGCGCAGCATACCGCCGTCAGCATCAGCCGCGTGACCTTCGGGCCGTTGAGCGACGCGCAGATACAACGTTATTGGGACAGCGGCGAACCCGTGGACAAGGCCGGCGGCTATGGCATACAGGGCCGGGCCGCCGGATTCATCGCCCACCTCGAGGCAGTTATTCCGGCGTGATGGGCCTGCCGCTGTACGAGCTGACACAGATTCTGAGAGAAATAGGGATAAACGGGCCGTGAGCGAGGAAATTCTGATCAATGTAACGCCGCAGGAGACGCGTGTCGCCGTGGTGGAGAATGGTGTGCTGCAGGAAGTGCACATCGAACGCGCCGGTCATCGCGGCATCGTCGGCAATATCTACAAGGGCAAGGTGTCGCGCATCCTGCCGGGCATGCAGGCGGCGTTTATCGACATGGGCCTCGAACGTGCCGCCTTCCTGCATGCCTCGGACGTGCGCGTGGTGCCGATCGCGAGTGCGGTGACGGCCAACGGTCATCACGACAACGGCGAGCATGCACCCATCAGCGAGCTGCTGCGCGACGGCCAGGAGATCGTGGTGCAGGTGGTCAAGGACCCCCTCGGTTCCAAGGGAGCGCGCGTCACCACACACATCACCCTGCCGGCGCGCTACCTGGTGTACATGCCGTATTCCAAGCACATCGGCATTTCCCAGAAGATCGAAGACGACGCCGAACGCGAACGCCTGCGCAACGTGGTGAAGGCCGCCATGAACAGCGACGAGCAGGGCGGTTATATCTTGCGCACCGTGGCGGGTGCTGTGAGCGAGGACGAGTTGACCACCGACATCCGCTACCTGCGCCGCGCCTGGGTGGCCCTGCAGGAGCGCATCCAGACCGCGCCGGTGTGCAGCCTGTTGCACGAGGATCTGGTCCTGGCGATGCGCGCCATGCGCGACCTGGTGCGGGAAAATGTGGAAAAGGTGCGTATCGATTCGCGCGAAACCTATCTCAAGGCCTTCGACTTCGCCCACGACTTCATCCCGGAGGTGGAGGATCGTATCGAGTACTACCCCGGCGAGCGGCCGCTGTTCGATCTGTATTCCATCGAGGACGAGATCAAGAAGGCCCTGGAGCGCAAGGTCCTGCTCAAGTCCGGCGGCCATCTGATCATCGACCAGACCGAGGCCATGACCACCATCGACGTCAATACCGGCGCCTACGTCGGCCGCAAGAACCTGGAAGAAACCCTGTTCAAGACCAACCTGGAAGCGACCCAGGTGATCGCGCGCCAGCTGCGTCTGCGTAACCTCGGCGGCATGATCATCATCGACTTCATCGACATGACCGAGCCGGACCACAAGCGCCAGGTGTTGCGCGCCCTGGAAAAGGCCCTGAGCCGCGATCGCACCAAGACCTATATCACCGAGATGTCGCCCCTCGGGCTGGTGGAGCTCACGCGTAAACGCATACGCGAAAGCCTGGAGCACGTATTGTGCGAGCCGTGCCCGGTGTGCAAGGGTCGTGGCGTGCTGAAGACACCGCACACCGTGTGTTACGAGATCTTCCGCGAGATCCTGCGCGAGGCGCGCCAGTTCGGCGCCGACAAATATATGGTGCTGGCGTCACAGGTGGTGATCGACCTGTTGCTGGACGAGGAATCCGCCAGCATGGTCAAGCTGCAGGAATTCATCGGCAAGCCGGTGCACCTGCAGGTCGAGTCGATGTATCACCAGGAACAGTTCGATGTTGTGCTGATGTAGTGCGCTCGCCCAGAACGCCCTGGGCTTGAGGGAACGTCGCGCGGGTGGGATAGTCACATCCAGGACTACCGGTCCGCCGGCGGCATAAACGATCACCGATTTCGACTCAACGGCCCTACCCCCTGGTGCGGCGATACGGCAAAATACCCTCATGCGCAAGGCGTCAAAAAACAGCGGCCACGCCGTGAAAAAACCGGGGAAAGTCCTGCGCGGGATGGTTTCCGCCCTGTCATCCAAAAGAATGCAGCACCTTTTCCGGCCGTGCCTGCGCTTGACGTATCAGCTCGCCGCCGTGGCCCTGGTACTGTTGGTGCTGGCCTATACCGTGGGCCGACTGTGGCTGCCGCAACTGGCGCAGCGCAAGGCGGAAATTGAACAGTATCTCAGCCAGCGTTCCGCCTATCACATCAAGATAGATGCCCTCGAACCCTATTGGGACGGGTTGTTGGAATTAACAACAACATTGAAATGAAAGTGAAGAGCAAGAAAGATACAGTTGCGAAGAAAGTTTCGTTGTTCAACACCTTGTCAATTGGCAGCTTGTTATGACGCTGCTCAATTTCGATGAGTAGTGCAGGACGCGCAGAAAACAAGGTTTCCTTGGCCCCCTTGAGTGTGCCGCACATTTTGCATGCCCGTGCGCCACCCTTGAGCTTGCGCCAGCCTGCGCGATGCCGGCATTGGAGGGCCAGCAGTTCCCAAGCCCGGCCCAATTGCTGGTAA
>JANNJF010000837.1:0-5794 GCA_031405715.1 Gammaproteobacteria bacterium
AGCCTTCCACGCCATCCACTGCGCCGCCCTCGGCCCGGCGCGGCGCGTCCCAACCGACGATCGAGTACGAGGAGACCGATCCACCGGTGCGGCGCGTGTCGCGCGCGTGGTCCTTCGGCGTGGTACTGCTCGCGCTGATCTTCGCGGGAGAGCTCACCTATGCCTACCGCAGCCCGATCGCGCAACGCTACCCCGTACTGCGTCCATGGCTCGAGTCGGTTTGCGCACACGCGGGCTGCACCGTGTCGTGGATGCGCGACGACCGCCTGCTCAAGCTCGAGGATTCCGAATTGCTGGAGGTGCCGGGACGGCCAAGCGAGATCGCGCTGGGCGCGCGCATCCGCAATCTCGCGACCGCGGCGCAGGAATATCCGCACCTCGAGCTGACCCTCACGGACCTCACGGGACAAGCCGCGGCACGGCGCGTGCTGCGGCCGATCGACTACATCGGGCGCGCGATCGGACCGGGCGAGGTGCTGGCTCCCGGCTCCGAAGTCTCGATCCACGCGTCAGGCGATGGCGCTGCGCCCATTCGAGATAACCCTTGTTCCAGTTGCGCATGTACTGATACGACTTGGGCATCTCGTAGTGATACACGCAGTTGTTCTTTTCGTACATCTCCCACTGACGCGGATTCGGCTCGCCCTTCATGAACTTCTCGCCGCCCTTGCCACGCCAGCCGGCGAGGAAACCGATGCCGGAGCCGGGCTCGGTCTCGTAGTTGATGACGAAGTCCGGGTAATCGCGGAATTTGCGCGCACCCTTGCTATCGGTGAAGGCGGGAAACTTCAGACGCGAGCCCAGTTCGATGAGGACTTCTTGAAAGGGCTTGCACTGGCCGGTGGGCGGCACCACCGGGATGCGCACGGAATCCATAGGTCCGTCGAACTCGGAGATGGGCCGATCCAGCATGCTCATGACATCGTGGCGTTCCAGATAGGTCGTGTCAGGCAACACCAGGTCCGCATAGGACACCATCTCCGATTGGAACGCGTCGCACACGGCGATGAATGGGATCTTGTATTCGCCGTTCTCGTCCTTGTCGTTCAACATGTGGCGCACTTCCACCGTGTTCATGGAGGAGTTCCACGCCATATTGGCCATGAAGATCAGCAAGGTGTCGAGCTTGTAAGGGTCGCCGCGCCACGCGTTGGTGATCACGTTGTGCATGAGGCCGTGCACCGCCAACGGATACTCCCAGGAGAACGCCTTGTCGATGCGCACCGGCTGACCCTTATCATCCACAAACAGGTCGTCCGGTTCCGCCGGCCAGCCCAGGGCCATGCCACCGAGCGGTGTGTTGGGCTGCACGCCTTCCGGTCCCCGGGGGGTTTTGGCACAGGGCGGGATCGGGCGCGGGAACGGCGCCTTGTGGCGAAAGCCGCCGGGCTTGTCGATGGTGCCGAGCAAACTCATGAGGATCGACAGGGAGCGGATGGTATGAAAACCGTTGGAATGCGCCGCCAGGCCGCGCATGGCGTGAAACGCCACGGGATTGCCGGTGACGAACTCATGATCCTTGCCCCAGATGTCGGTCCAGGCGATGGGCAGCTCGATCTTCTGGTCGCGCGCGGTGATGCCCATTTCATAGGCCAGGCGCTTGATGGTCTCCACGGAGATGCCGGTGATGCCGCTGGCCCACTCCGGGGTGTAGTTCTTCACTCTATCCACCAGCAACTGGAACGCCGGCTTTACCTTGGTGCCGTCATCTAAGGTGTATTCGCCCAGCAGGTAGGGATCGGCGCCTTCCGTATGGGTCACCAGGGGCTTGCCCGTGAGGCGGTCCCACCACAGCTTGTTCTGCGGATCGAAGCAACCCTCTTCCGCGGGAATTTCGGCGCGCACAAACATGCCGAATTCGCTGCTGTCCCGTTGCTGGTTCACGAGCTGCGCCGAATTGCTGTAGCGCACGAGAAATTCACGGTCGTACAAGCCCTGGTTGATGATCTCGTGGATCAAGGCGAGGAACAGTGCACCGTCGGTGCCGGGCTTGATGGGCACCCACTCATCGGCGATGGCGGAGTAACCGGTACGCACCGGGTTGATGGAGATAAAACGCCCGCCGTCGCGCTTGAACTTGGACAGGGCGATCTTCATGGGATTGGAGTGATGGTCCTCGGCGGTGCCGATCATGACGAACAGCTTGGACCGTTCCAGATCCGGCCCGCCGAACTCCCAGAACGAACCGCCGATGGTGTAGATCATGCCCGCGGCCATGTTCACCGAGCAGAAACCACCGTGGGCGGCGTAATTCGGCGTGCCGAACTGCTTGGCGAACAAGCCCGTGAGGGCCTGCATCTGATCGCGCCCGGTAAAGAGAGCAAATTTCTTCGGGTCCGTGGCACGGATTTTCCGCAGGCGCTCTTCCAGGATGGTAAAGGCCTCGTCCCAGGAGATGGGCTCGAAGTCGTTGGCCCCGCGATCGGAACCGGGCTTGCGCCGTAGCGGCTGGGTAAGGCGCGCGGGGGAATACTGCTTCATGATGCCGGAGGCGCCCTTGGCGCAGATCACGCCCTTGTTCAGCGGGTGGTCCGGGTTGCCTTCGATGTAACGCACTTCGCCATCGCGCAGGGTCACGCGGATGCCGCAACGGCAGGCACACATATAGCAGGTGGTGTTTTTCTGCTCGATACGCGGGGGAGTTTGGGGCTGAGTGTTCGCAGTTTGCATGCCTGAAATCCTGTAATAAGTGCCGGTACCTTACCCGCATCGAACGGGGGCAGCCAATCAGCTTTACTAAAGGGTATATAAGATAATACTAATGCTTCCTATTCTTCTTCTAACTTATTGAGCAGAAATAGGAAAATTCGCACCAAAATAGTGCGGGTAGGGGGATACAGAATCCACCCGACGCCCAAACAGATGAAGCAGGCGGCCCGGCTTGACGGAGGTCGCGGCAGGGCCAGACACGATCGATATCTTGCGGAAGACGCAGTGCTGGTACTGGCAGTCGTCCTAACCACTTCTCAGGCAGGGGGCACCCCGATATACAGAGTCACCGCAGAGCCCCTGCGGTGCTCCTAAATAGACACGGCAAGGTTATTTCTTTTTGATAAGAAAACTGTACTCACCGGCGGACTCCGTCGATTCCAGCAGTTCATTGCCGGTCTGCTTGGCAAAGGCCTGAAAGTCTTTCACCGCCCCCGGGTCGGTAGACACCACCTTCAAGATCTGACCGGCGGTGATTTCGTTGAGCGCTTTTTTGGCGCGCAGGATCGGAAGCGGGCAGTTAAGACCGCGTGCGTCGAGTTCTTTATTGGCTTGCATGGCGTGGCTCCTCTCGGTTGGTAATTGATAGCTTAATGGATCGCACCGTTTATGGCGGGAAGATGACCGGCGACATAGCCACCTTTCCCCCGGAAATACTCCATAAACAATTCGGTGAGTTCCGGGACCACCGAATCGGTTACACAAGATCGCGGCCGCTACACCGATTTGCGTCGCTTCGACGTTTGTAATCCCAGGACATAATCGCGCAACTGCCCCATACATACCCGATAGGCCTGCACCGACTGCATGTTTTTGGCCACGCCGATACAGCCTTCCCACGAGGATACGATGAACAAGGCCACCGCATTACAGTCCACTGCGCGACCGATCCGTCCCTGCCCTTGGGCGCGGCGCAGGGCATCGGCGATGGTGTCCTGCCACAGCTGCAGCACCACCAGGATCCGGTTTTTGAATTCGTCATCCAGCGGACTCATTTCCTGCATCAGGTTATTCAGCGGACAACCCAGGCGCACGCTTTCCACGTCCGCGCCTTCGCCCTTGCGCTCGATGACCTCGAGCAGGGCCGCCAACGGGTCGTCGCTGTCGCGCAAGGGATCGAACACCATGGCCTGCATGCCCGCGAGGATGATCTCGTCCACCACCGCCAGGCCCAGGTCGTGCTTCGCCGGGAAATGGTGGTACAGCGCCCCTTTGGTGAGGCCGGTTTTGGCCAGGATGTTGGAAATGCTCGCTGCCTGATAGCCGTATCGATGGATCTCGCCAAAGGCGGCGTCCAGTATCGTGTCGCGGGTGAGGTCGGCGGGTTTGGGCTGCATGGAAGGCATTACATACCAACCGGTATGTATGTGTCAAGCCCAGGATAGGGATAGAAGGTGAACTGCTGAGGAAAGGCGTCTGAAACCGGGGCAAAACAGTGTCCGCGTTTACCCCGATCTCTTAACCCCGATTTTGTACTTTCGGCTTATTTTTTCTTCACGAAATAAATGAATTCGCCGCCGCCCTCAGAGGTCGAGAGAATTTCATTGCCGGTCTGTTTGGAAAAGGCGATGAAGTCTTTCTTGGTGTCCGGATCGGTCGCGACGATCTTGAGCACCGTCCCGGCGGCCATTTCACTCAACGCCTTTTTGGCCTTCATGATGGGCATGGGGCAATTCAATCCCTTCACGTCCAGCTCTTTGTCGAAGTTCATTCTGATTCCTCTCTCGGTTGCAAACGCTGTTCTAAACAGTAAGCAGCACATCGGACAAAAATAGAGGCTCCCTTCGTAACAAGAAGACACGTATACATCTATTCATCATCGTGTTGTTGCTGGAGTGGGGCGGCTGGAAATAATGTTTACTTACCGTAGATTAAAAAATAGTGTACAGGGGCGACCTGTCAAGGTGGCCTGCACCGCACCCTGGAAATAACGAATGAAATCTATGCTGTTTGCAGCAAACTAAGGTAGATTCAGCCACCAACAAACGGAGGTCGTCATGCCTATTGCCATCACCCTGCACCTGCTCGCCGCCGTCATCTGGGTGGGCGGCATGTTCTTTGCCTATATGGCGCTGCGGCCGGTGGCGGCCACCCTGCTGGAACCGCCGCTGCGCCTGCCCTTGTGGTCGCAGACCTTCGCGCGTTTTTTCCCCTGGGTATGGGCGGCCGTGCTGGTGCTGCCGTTGACCGGCTACTGGATGATCTTCCACGTCTTCGGCGGCTTCGCCTTTGTCGGCCTGCACGTGCATCTGATGCACGCCATCGGCCTCGCCATGATCGCGATTTTCCTGCACATTAATTTCGCGCCCTATCGACGCATGAACCGCGCCATCGCCGCGGGCAACTTTCCCGAGGCCGGTAAAAATCTTGGACAGATACGCCGCTTGATCGGCATCAACCTGATCCTTGGGCTTATCACCGTGACCGTTGCCGCGCTGGGTGTCGGACTCAATGACTGGGTCAGAGCGGGCAGTCTGCTTCTCTCCCGCTGACCTCCCGGGGATGCGGCGCGACCCGGACGGTCTGGGGATCGAAGGCGTTGAACAGATCGACGTACGACTTTTCGACCTGCGCCCGGCCCTTCAGCGTGCGGAAAATCGGACTGATCACCACGCAATCGTCGGTGTAGCAGGCCCCGAGCGCCGCCGCGTCACGGCGCCTCCACGCCAGGGCGAATTGATCCACGAGAGCGCGGATCTCGTCGTTGGTCATAACGCCTGTCCTACTTCGCGCCGGTTGCCTGACCGGTTCCCGGACGCCAGATCCCAATGCCGTTCTCGTAGCGAATCGTCGTCCCGAGCTCGCCGGAGAGGCGGATCAGCCGCTCGATGATCGTCCGGCCCGTGGCCTCATCCGCCATCCGCGGCGTGCCACGCTGCGATCGCGGGGCCTTCTGGCCCAATTCGATCGGATAGAGCTTGATCTCGCTGACCTGCGTGCCTGAAAAGGTCGGTACCGCGACGACGCTTTCGTACCACACCGGGCTGGCCGGGAACCCCGAAGTGCCGCCCTTGAAGCGCGCGTCGTACAGATCGGCCGCCAGCGCCGTGCCCGGCAGGGCGAACTGCTCGTAATGATCCGAGGG
>JANNJF010000838.1:0-19006 GCA_031405715.1 Gammaproteobacteria bacterium
GCTCGATCAGGTTGTCACTGGCGCCGATGGCGATGGCCGACAGGGCACCGCTGGTGCAGGGACACACCACCATGCGGGAAGGCGCGCCGGAACCGCTGGCGGGGGGTGAAAACCACTCGTCCCGGGACAACACCGTGAGCAGACCCGGCTTAACGCCATAATGCGCGTTGAAAAAGGCCTCCATCTCCGCCGGGCGACCGGGCAGCTTCAAGTCGGTTTCATGGGCCAACACCACCTGACCCGCCGCGGACACCATCAGATAGACACGTTGGCCGGCCTTGAGTAAAAACTCCAGCAGACGCAGGCCATAGGGCGCGCCGGAAGCGCCGGTCAGGGCCAGGGTGATGGCGTTGCGGTTCATGCGCGACGCACCGCCCGCTCCGTCAGGCGCGCCAGCAGTTTGGCGTGGATGCCATCAAAACTCCCGTTGCTCATGATCAACACCTGATCGCCGGCCTGAAGTTCGCGCGCCAGGACTTCCACTATGGCGTCGACCGTGTGAAAGGCGCGGGCGCGACCACCGAGGCCCGCGAGCACTTCGCCCATGTCCCACTTGAGGTCGGTGGGTTGCAGCAACAGCACCGCGTCGGCCACCTGCAGGGCCGGCGCCAACTCGGCGCGGTGCACGCCGAGGCGCATGGTATTGGAGCGCGCCTCGAGCACCGCCACCAGGCGCCGGTCACCGACACGCGCGCGCAAGGCCTCCAGGGTGACTGCGATGGCGGTCGGGTGGTGGGCGAAATCATCGTACACCGTGACACCGTCCACCGTGCCGCGCAGTTCCAGCCGGCGCTTCACGTTGCGGAACGTGGCCAGCGCCTCAATGCCCACTTTCGCGGGCACCCCCGCGTGGCGCGCCGCGGCAATGGCGGCCAGACCATTCAACACGTTGTGGTTACCAATAAGGTTCCAGGCGACCTCGCCCTGGAGTGCCTGACGGAAGTACACGCGGAAACGGCTGCCGTCGGCATTGACCGGCTCCACATGCCAGCCATTCACATCGCCAAAGCGCTCTACCGGGGTCCAGCACCCCTGCTCCAGCACCGCGGCGAGATGGGCATCGGCGCCGTTCACCACCAGCAATCCGGAACGCGGCACCGTGCGCACCAGGTGGTGGAACTGGCGCTTGATCGCCTCGATGTCCGGGAAGATATCCGCGTGGTCGTATTCCAGGTTATTCAGCAACACGGTGCGTGGTCGGTAATGCACGAACTTGGAACGCTTGTCGAAAAACGCCGTATCGTATTCGTCCGCCTCGATGACGAAAAACGGCGCGGCGCCGAGGCGCGCCGACACGCCGAAATTTTCCGGCACCCCACCCACGAGAAAACCGGGCTTGAGGTTGGCGTACTCGAGTATCCACGCCAGCATGCCGGTGGTGGTGGTCTTGCCGTGGGTGCCGGCCACCGCCAGCACCCAACGATCCGCCAGCACCTGCTCGGCCACCCACTGGGCACCGGAGGTGTAGCGCAGCCCTCGATCGAGCACTGCCTCCACGGCGGCGTTACCCCGTGACAGGGCATTGCCGATGACCACCAGGTCCGGCGTCGGATCGAGATGTGCGGGATCGTAACCCTCCATCAAGGTGATGCCCTGGGACTCGAGCTGCGTGCTCATGGGGGGATAGACCTTGGCGTCCGACCCGGTCACCCGATGTCCGAGCTCGCGCGCCAGCAACGCCACGCCGCCCATGAAGGTGCCACCGATACCGAGTATATGGATGTGCATCAGGCGGGTACCGGCACGGAAAAAACTGAAATAAGCAGTATCTCCAGCATGCCGACCGCCATCAGTGCGAAGAAACTGATGAGGGCGCTGAGACCCAACGACAACTCGGTGGCGTGACGCATCACCTGGGCCATGACCAGCAAGTACCAGATGTCCGCCGCGGACGCGAATAACAATTCCCAGCCGATGGGCGTTGCGGCCCCCTGCTGGAAGGCCTCGAGGGCGTGCTTGCCGGCCTCGGCCAGCTGCGGCAGGACCGGCAGTATCGCCAGGCTGAACAACGTATTCACGGCATACAGTGCCGCGATGGACTGCAGCCAGCGTTCCGGGTGGCCGCGCACCTTCAGAATCGCCCACACCGCGGCGCCAAAAATGGCCGCTTGGAAGATGACGAGCATGAGGCCCCCGAGGCCGGGTCCATCGACACGCACGACACGGGCATAGCCTGTTACCACGGTGGCCAATGCGGTCAGCCAAAGTAAATTCCAGGACGCGGGCAGATCCTGCGGACGCCCGCGCAACAGGCAAATATCAAAAATAATTTTCAGTATGGGCATGCCGTCACTCTACACCAGAAAACAGTTCGCTCACCTGGATGCCCAGCGCTCACTCAACCTGCGTACAGCGGCTTTATGTGCGACCTGGATCTTGTGGCGCCAGTCGCATCGGTGGAACGCGGCCAACGCAGTGCCACCTCGCATGCGCCTGCGCACCCAGGCCGCATCATAGCAACGGCCTACCCGGTTACCAAATCACCGGGCGATCGCCTCCCCGGCGCACCCGACTGCGCCAATCTGCCCGGCGCACCCGACTGAGCCAATCTGATAGACTAGCCGCATGCCAACACACTACATCGCCACTGCTGACGAACTGATTACACTCTGCGGCCAGCTGCAGCACGCACCGTGGATAGCCGTCGACACCGAATTCATGCGCGAGCGCACTTACTACGCCAAGCTGTGCCTGGTGCAGATCGCCACACCCGACCTCATCGCCTGTGTCGATCCGTTGGCGCTGGATGACCTCACGCCGCTGCTCGATCTTATCTACAACCCGCAGGTGCTGAAGGTGCTGCACTCCGCGCGCCAGGACCTGGAGGTCTTTTTCGATCTGCGCGGCACGCCACCCGCGCCGGTGTTCGATACCCAGATCGCGGCGGCGTTTCTTGGGTTTGACGAGCAGATCGGTTACGCCGCGTTGGTCGAGGCGGTCACCGGGGTCAAGCTGGACAAGGCGCATACCCGCGCCAACTGGGCCCTGCGTCCGCTGTCTCCGGAACAGATTACCTATGCGGAAGACGATGTACGCTATCTGCGCGATGTCTATCAGCACCTGCAACAGCGCCTGGAAGAAACCGGGCGGCTGGCGTGGCTCGCGGACGAATTCACCCAGCTCGTGGATCCGGCCCTCTATCAGAACGATCCGTCCCTGGCCTGGCGACGCGTCAAACACGGCCACCAGCTCAACCCCAAGGCACAGAACATACTGCAGGCACTCAGCCATTGGCGCGAACGCATGGCGCAATCCCACAACCTGCCGCGCAGCTGGGTGTTGCGCGATCCGGTGATGTTCGACATCGCGCGGCGTGCGCCCCAGACCCAGGAACAACTCAGCGCCATCCGCGACATGGATGAAAAAACCGCCAGGAAGTGGTCCACGGAGATCCTGGAGATCGTCAGCCAGAACAATCTGCCGGCCGCGCAGCTGCTCTGGTCGCCACCCGCACCCCTGTCCCCGGAACAGACCCAGTTGTGCCGCGACATGGCCAACCTGCTCGACGCCACCGCGCGCGAACACCAGCTGAGCCCCATCGCCCTCGGCACCCGGCGCGACCTGCAACGCCTGGTGCTGGGAAGCAAGGACGTGGCGCTGCTACAGGGTTGGCGTTACGAGATTATCGGTCGTCCACTGCTCGGCCTGCTTGAAGGCCGCGCGCTGCCGGTGACGGAGGCTTAAGCACCGTCTCCCCTGTCTGTCCGGCGCCGCACACCCGCGTGTCGGACACCCGCTGTGCCATCAATGGCTTTTAACCACGACTGCTAGAATAATGCGGTATGTGGAAAAACACCGATGGTTACCCCCTGCTTATCCTCGCCGTTTTCAGCGCCGTGGTGCTGGCACTGGTTTACACCGGACAAAACCGCGCCATCGACACCTGCGTCACCGGCGACATCACGGCGCGCAACCAAGCGCTTATTCCGGCACCACTTGTGGATACCTACCTGGACGCGCGCCGTATGCAGTTCGGACTGGGATCGATCGCCATCGGCGATTGGCAGGGCCTGGGGGATGGCATGGTGGCCGGCGGCCAGGCGTGGCTGCGCACCACCCATCCTGCCTCGCCACAGTATTACGCCCTCGTGGCCAATCGCTATTTTCAAACCCTGTTTCTGGTTTACGTGCCCACCGGCGTACGTCCTATCGAGACACTGCGGGTCGAGCCGGGCACCAGCGTCGCGCAACTGTGGCAGACCCTGGCTGAGCGCTTTCCCGCAGGGGTGATACTGGAGGGTTATGCCCACCTGCGCCCGCTGCACCTCATCGCCATCGCACAACCGGCCATGGCGGGCAAGCCCCTCGGCGGCAACACCCCTTACTACTACACCCAGCCCATGGAATCGCAACCGGATGCCTGGGTATACGCCGTCGGCTACGTACACGACCCCGGCCACCGGTCGCGGCGGCAGGACCCCGAAACACGACTGCTCTTCTCGGCGTCGCAGCGCACTGGCGGTCTGACTCATGCCTTGACCTTGAAGCGGGCACCGCCCGACGCTACTCGACCCCCCACACGGGACAACAGCGCCAACGTCGGGCAGCTCATGGGGACATCGGAGTTCATCGAAGGTCAGTTTCGTTTATATCCCATCCAGAAGATCGCGCGCTGTGTCGAGACGTTTGTGCACCATTAGTTGTGAACATACCGCAGGGTGGATGATGCCCTCTTCAGCACGACGCTTCGTCTACAACACGGCTAATGCGCCGCGACCGTCGATGTCTCGAGCGTGCGCGACGCCTGAGGCAGCAGCACATACAACCGCCCGGGCTGTTTCATTTCTCCCGCCAGACGTTCGGCCTCAACACCACGCCCGAAGAAAACATCCGCGCGCACCTGACCCTTGATGGCGCCACCGGTGTCCTGGGCCTGCATCAGGCGCCGGTACGGCTGGACACCTCCTGGCAGCGTAGTGTCGAGCCACACGGGCAGGCCGAGGGGGATCATGGCGGCGTCCACCGCAATGGATCGCTGCGCCACCAGCGGGACATTCAGGGAGCCGAGGGGGCCGTCGAGAGAGGCATCCCGCAGCGCGAAGAAGATATAACTTGGATTGCGGTTGAGCACGGCTTCCGCCTCGTCCGGATGGTGAAGCAACCAGTCGCGGATACTGAAGAGCGTCACCTCCCCCACCTTGAGCGCGCCCATCTCCACCAGGCGCCGGCCGATGGGGAAATACGGATGACCGTTCTGATCCGCATAACCCACCGCCAGCATCGAACCGTCCGGCATCGCCACGCGCCCCGAACCCTGCACCTGCAGCATAAACAGCGCCACCGCATCGTCCACCCAGAGCAGTTCCTGGCCGGTGAGAAGACCGGCGCCCGCGGCGATTTCCGCGCGGCTGAAATACGGCACGACACGATTGCCCTGCAGCCGGCCGCGCACCGGCTTGCCCTGAAGCTCGGGATACAAGGCCCCCAGGTCCACGGTCAATAGGTTCTCCGGACGACGATACAGCGGATAGCGGAAGCGTTCAGTGCGCGTCAGGCTGCCCTGCAGCAGCGGCTCGTAATAGCCCGTGATCAGGCCTTCCGGCTCGCCGCCCTCGCCGAGCATGGGATGGGGGCGAAAATGGCGCTCGAAAAAGGCACGCGCAGTGGCATTGTCCGGGGTGTACATCCATTGCGCATCCAGGCAGAGTTCGCGCCAGGCGGCATCACGCCCGTGGATTTTCCGGCAACTGCGCAGCAAGGCCGGCCAGGCCTCGGCGTGCTGATCGGCCTGCCAACCGGGTAGCTTGTCCCAGGGGATTTGCGCCCCCACGCCGGCGGATCGAGGCTGCCAGCTGACACACGCTGCCAGCAAAACCACACTCGACAACAGCAGTACCCAGCCTATGCCTCTGAATTTCTCCGTCACTTTTAAACCATCGCCTCGATGTTGCGTTGAGAAGCTGACCAGCGCCGCGGGACACCCGGCTCGTCCAGGCGTTTCTACCATGCGGTCCGGCGTGACGCCAGTCGCCGCCGACAGGGCCAGGGCGCCGGACGCACCCGCCGACTTTGCACGCCCCGCGCGGATCGCGTAAAATTCGACCATTGATTCCACCGAAAGGTTGCCTGAATGCAAATCGCGAAAAACAAGGTCGTCGTCGTCAACTATGTCTTAACCGATGATACCGATACCGTCATCGACAGCTCCGAGGGCGGCGAACCCATGGCCTACCTGCATGGCGCCAACAATATCATCCCTGGCCTGGAGAACGCCCTCACCGGCAAGGTCGCCGGGGACAAACTCAAAGTCACCGTGCCGCCGGAAGAGGCCTATGGTCTGCGCGAAGCTGACATGGTCCAGCTGATCCCGCGCGAACGCTTCGAGCCGGGTGTGGAGATCGAGGTGGGCATGCAGTTCCAGACGCCGACGGAAGACGGCGTCAGTGTCGTGACGATCACCAAGGTGGAGGACGACCAGGTCACCATCGACGCCAACCACCCCCTCGCCGGTGTCACCCTGTTGTTCAGCGTAGAGGTCGTGGAAGTGCGCGATGCGAGCGCGGAAGAGTTGAGTCACGGCCACGTGCACGGCGCCGGCGGCCACCACCACTAACGCCTACCCGACACCGCACCCACTCCAGCCAAGCAGGGACGCTATGACAACCGCCTACTGGTGTATCCTCGTTGCCGCCTTACTGCCCTACGGCTGGGTCGTGGCCGCCAAGGTCGCGCCCGGCTTCGACAATGCGGCGCCACGCGCCTACCTCGCCACGCTCACCGGTTGGCGCCAACGCGCCGCCTGGGCGCAACTCAACGCCTTCGAGGCGCTGCCGCCGTTTGCCGCGGCGGTCATTATCGCCCAGCAACTCGGCGCACCCCAGGCGCGTATCGACCTGCTGGCACTGAGCTTTATCGGATTTCGTCTGGCCCACGGTTTCGCCTATATCGGCAATTGGGCGACGCTGCGCTCGCTGCTGTGGACCGGCGGCATGGGCTGTGTCATCGGGCTGTTCATCGTCGCGGCCTGACGCCAGGCCACGCCGCAACCCGGCCTGGCGTAACGGCCTGCACCTTCAGACGTCCGTGCCCCCACCCTCGCTGGGCGCGTATTCACCTTCATACGGCTCGGCGAAACCACACTCCTTCTGCGGGCAGACCTTTTCCGTACCACGCCGTTTGGTCACCTTGATGCTGGTGATCGGCCAGCCGCATTGCGGGCAGGGCTCGGGGATAGGCAGGTTCCACACCGCATACTTGCAGTCCGGATAACGCGCGCAGGAATAGAAGATCTTGCCATAGCGCGACTTGCGCTTGAGCATGCTCGCCTGTTTGCACTCGGGGCATTGCACGCCGGTGTCGGCGGGCTTTTCCAGCGGCTCCATATGCTTGCAGTTGGGGTAGTTGCTGCAACCGATGAACTTGCCATAGCGACCGCGTTTGATCACCAGCGCGGATTCGCACTTGGGGCAACTGCGGCCCTCGACAATCTGCGGCTCGTTGGAGGCGCCGACCTCGTCGTCCACGTTGCGCGTGTAGTCGCACTCGGGATAACCGATGCAACCGATGAAATAACCGTTGCGCCCGAGGCGTTTGGATAATTTCTTGCCGCACTTGGGGCAATCCTCCTCCATCATCTCGATGCCCGGCCGGTCGACGTCCTCTTTGTCCACCACCTGCTGATGAAACTCAGTCCAGAATTCCTTCAACAGCGGGCGCCATTCGCGCTCGCCGCGCGACACCGCGTCCAGATCGTCCTCCAACCGGGCGGTGAAATCGTAATCCACGTACTTGTGAAAATGTTCCGACAGGAACTTGTTCACCACTCGTCCCACATCGGTGGGCTGAAAACGGCGCTTGTCCAAGGTGACGTACTCGCGCGCCTCGAGGGTGGAGATAATCGCGGCATAGGTGGAGGGGCGCCCGATGCCATAGGCCTCCAGCGTCTTCACCAGGCTGGCTTCCGAGTAGCGCGGCGGCGGCTCGGTAAAGTGCTGCTCTTTGCGGATGCCGCGCAGATCCACGTACTCGCCCTTGAGCATGACCGGCAGTAAAGACTCGTCCTCTTCTTCCGGTTTCTTCTCGTCGGTGCCTTCCTGGTACACCGCCATAAAACCAGGTTTGACCAGGGTGGAGCCGGTGGCGCGCGAGATATTGCCCGAGCCCGCCTCGAGATCGACCGCCACGGTATCCAGCACCGCATGCACCATCTGGCAGGACACGGTGCGCTTCCAGATCAGTTCGTACAGCTTGAATTGCTCCGGCGTGAGGCGCTCCTTCATCTGCTCGGGTATACGTTCCGCCGAGGTCGGGCGTACCGCTTCATGCGCCTCCTGGGCGTTCTTGGATTTGGTTTTGTAGACGTGCGGCGTTTCCGGCAGGTTGTCCTCGCCGAAGCGTTTGGCGATGAGCGCGCGGATCTCGGCCACCGCCTCCGCCGCCAGATTGACCGAATCGGTACGCATGTAGGTAATCAGACCGACCGTCTCGCCGCCGATATCCACACCTTCATACAGCTGTTGCGCCGTGCGCATGGTGCGTTGCGCGGTGAAGCCCAGCTTGCGCGACGCCTCCTGCTGCAGTGTGGACGTGGTGAACGGCGGCGACGGGTTGCGCTTGCGCTGCTTCTTCTCCACCGACGTAACAAGGTAGCGGCCCTGGGCCTGCTTGAGCATTTCCGCCTCGATCTCGGCAGCGCGGTTTTCGTCGATGACGGAAAACTGCTCGAGTTTTTCGCCCTGGTAATAGGTCAGCTTGGAAACGAAATTCTGCCCCTTGGTGGTGAGATCGGATTCGATAGTCCAGTACTCGCGCGCCTGAAAAGCCTCGATCTCCAGCTCGCGCTCGACGATCAAGCGCAACGCCGGACTCTGCACACGCCCGGCGGACAGTCCGCGCCGCACCTTTTTCCACAGCAGGGGCGACAGATTGAATCCCACCAAATAGTCGAGGGCACGACGCGCCTGCTGCGCATCGATCAGGTTGGCCGACAGTTCGCGTGGCTCCTTCATCGCCTTTTGGATCGCCGTCTTGGTGATTTCGTAGAATTCGACGCGGTGCACCGGCTTGCCCTCAAGCACACCCTCTTCTTTCAATATCTCGTATAAATGCCAGGAGATGGCCTCGCCTTCGCGATCCGGGTCAGTGGCGAGGTACAGGGCGTCACAGCCTTTCATGGCCTTGATGATGGCGTCCAGGTGCTTCTTGTTTTTTTCTATCGCGACATACTTCATGGCGAAGTCGTTATCCGGATCCACCGCACCTTTCTTTGGCAGCAGATCGCGCACGTGTCCGTAAGACGCCAGCGCCGTGAAGCCTTTGCCCAGATACTTGGACATGGTTTTGGCTTTCGCCGGCGATTCCACAATAATCAGATTCTTCGACATTAGGCTCTTGAGCTTCGTTTAGTCAGCAATTGAACAACCCGCGCGCCGCGCACGCACGTCAGTAGGGCGCATTGTGGACGACAAACCGTGTAGCTTGTCAAGCACAAAAATCTTGGAGCGGTGTTTCCAAACCAATACACTCACTGCATAAGGGTGCTGAACCACTGGGGGTTCGTGCCCCGAAATGCATGCGAATTGAATAACTTGGTGACGGAGACGCCGCCCTTCCGCACAAAATGAAAAAGCCCTTTTCAGGGCTCTTCATTATTCTATGCGCGTCATGCTATTCAGCACTTCAGTGCAAATGTTCCTGCACGCCGTCGAAGATGAGGTCTTCCATCCAGGCGTAGGCCTGTTCCTGGCCCGGCTGGTTGAACAACACCATCAGTATCACCCACTTCAGGTGCTCCAGGGTGATCTCTTCCGTTTCCAACGCCATGATACGGTCGATCACCAGTTCCCGGGTGCGCGCATCCAGCACGCTGTTCTGCTCAAGGAACAGGATAAAGCCGCGCTCCTCGCTGCCGATTTTTTTCAGTTCCGCCGGCGCATAATGCCGGAGGGATGAGGCCTTACTCGCCAGGGGAAGCTCGGTGCCCTGCTCCCGCAGGCTGGTCAGATCTTCCAGCCAGGAAAAGGCCTTGTTGATTTCGCCGCGGGGAAATCCGGCCTGATAAAGCTCCGTCGCCAGGGTTTCCTGGTCGGGACTGAATTCGGGGCCTTCGTCCATGTAGTTCTCGAACAGATACATCAGGACATCCAGCATATTTTCTTTCATCATCTATCTGACCTTTTCTGGGGCTGTACATTCGGTTGTGCGCACAGTTGCGCCCTACACGTATTGCACAACACACCGACACGCATCCTTAATTACGTACATATCGTATGCGGGTCGCGGCGGTGGATCTCAAGACGACCGTTGGTATTTCCCGCCCGGACAAGCCTCAATCAGGCCGTACAACTCCATTTGCAACAGCATGGAGGAAATGACTTCCGGCGTCAATCCGCTGCGCTCCACCAGCGTGTCCACATCCACCGGGTCGTGTGCAAGATGGGCAAGGAGGATGTCGTATTCAGGATTTTCCTTCGACCGCGGACCTGCGCTATCGTTCGGATCTTCCTGCGCCAGCCTTACGCCCATCTGCACCCGGACGAGCGGCCCCAGTTCTTCGAGGATGTCGCGCGCCGTTTCCACCAGCTTCGCGCCCTGGCGGATGAGCGCATGACAACCGCGCGCCAACGGCGAATGGATGGAGCCGGGAATGGCGAACACCTCGCGGCCTTGTTCTCCGGCGAGGCGCGCGGTGATCAGCGAGCCACTGCGCAGCGCCGCCTCCACCACCACCACACCGGTACTCATGCCGCTGATGATGCGATTACGTCGCGGGAAATGATCACGCCGCGGCGGACTGCCAAGGGGAAACTCCGACACCAGCGCGCCGCTCGCCGCGATCTCGTGCGCGAGCTCGCGATGGCGCGAAGGGTAGACCCGATCCAGTCCGGTGGCGGCCACCGCGATGGTGACCCCGTGGACATCAAGCGCGCCGCGATGGGCGCAGGCGTCTATACCCAAGGCCAGACCGCTGGTGATGGCCATGCCGGCGTGCGCGAGGCTCTGGGCAAAGTGTTGCGCGTTCTCGCAGCCCGTGGCCGTGGGGTTGCGGCTACCCACCAGGGCGATCTGCGGCAGCAGGAGCACCGATCGTACGCCGCGCACGAACAACAGCGGCGGCGCATCGGCGATCTCGCGCAACAGGGGGGGATAGTCCGTGTCCGTCAGGGTCACCACGTGACAACCGGGCTGTGCCAGCCAATCCAACTCGGCCTGCACGCGGGCGGCGTCGACACCCTCGAGCAGGGCGTCGATCAACGACGTTTTGCCCTCCACCACCCCGGCGAGATCGGTGCGTGTAGCGGCAAACACCGCTTCGGCGGTACCGAAGCGGTCCAGCAGATTAACGAAGGTACGTGAACTCCCGGCGAGCTTGTGCAGTAGCAGCCAGGCGATTAGCGCCGGGTGGGTCATGCTGGCGTCCTTGCCGTTATGTGCGCGGAATTATTCTGTACGCCGCCGGCACATCGACACAGGCATGCCTCAGGGGGTCTGCACGGCATCCAGCAAATGCGCGGGTTGCGATGCATTCATAATCAGGGCGTAACTGACCTTCTCGTAGACGCGGAAGATCATGAGCAATCCCGTCTCCTCGTCCGGCAACTTATAGAATTTCTTGGTGACTGGGTCCTTGTGCTTGCCCGCATGACGCATGATGCGCAACACATGTCCTTCCTGCATGCCTTCACGCTCGCCCAGGCTGATGGCCACGATGGTGTTGGGGCCGAACTCCGACAGCCCATTGATCGCCGATAATATCCGGCCATGCACTTCTTTTTCCGGAGCGCGTGGATAGTAGTAGGGCAACGAGGCGCGCTTCGGCGCCGCCAGCAGGCGATCCGTGGGCACGATTTCCTGTTTGACGGTGGTGACCACCAACTTGGAAGGATCGCCGGCCTTCAGCAATGTGGCATCGCCTAAATACTGCGCTTCGTACGCCAGCAGTTCGCCGGTCTCCGGATTACGCAGCTCCTTGCCCTGGCGAAATATCTGGTAGTACTCCACCGGATTGGCGCCCAGGTTACGCGCATAAAACTCGCTGCCATCGCCGAGGGCGACACGGTCATCCAGGCCGATGGTGACGTACCCCGCCTTCTCCAGCTCGCGCTTGCCCACCACCAACGGCTGTGTCAAAAATGGCACGATCGCGTCCGGACTGATGGTAGGAATGGCATCGGCCAGGGACTCTACACGTGCTTTAGGCGTCAGCTTGACGACGTTCATGCCGGCAGGCGCCGGCGTCATGTCGGTCGGTTCAACAGCCGGGGCGGTACCCGTGCTCGGTGCGGCGTGTTCGTCGCGCAGCACGCTGAGTTGCGGCCGGCCCTCGGCATCGTAGGTCAGCAGAATGACGTCGCCGGGATAAATCAGGTGCGGGTTCTTGATCTGCTGATTGATCTTCCATACGCTGGCCCAACGCCACGGGTCCTTAAGGAAGCGCGTCGAGATATCCCAAAGCGTATCGCCTTTTACCACGATGTAGCGTTCGGGATGGTCGGGTGCGAGCTGGACGACGTCCGCCCAGACCGGCGCGGTGGTGGCAAGGATCAACGTTAAGATCCCTACCAGCGACAGGTTTTTACGAGACATGGGTGTTTTTTCCCCTGTGGTGTTGTGACCGAGTTTAGTCTATTTTTCCCAGGCTCGCCACGCGGCGTGGAGAAAAATTATCTTGTTATTCAGTATCATTTGAATTGATAATAAACCAGATTGACAAGAATGGAAACGCGCCGCTGAACGCGTATCGAGATCATGGCCATACTTAAGATTCTGCATTATCCAGACCCGCGGCTACGACAGATCGCCCGGCCGGTGGACCAGGTCGACGACACGGTACGCCGCCTGGTGGACGACATGGCGGAAACCATGTACCAGGCACCCGGCATCGGGCTGGCCGCTATCCAAGTTGAACGTGCCCTGCGGGTGGTGGTCATCGACACCTCCGAGCAGCGCAGCGCCCTGCGGGTCTTTATTAATCCTGAAATCATCCAGCGCGACGGAGTCCAGGTGATGGAGGAGGGCTGCCTCTCCGTGCCGGGGATCTACGACGAGGTGGAGCGCGCCCAGCATGTCCGCGTGCGCGCCCTGGATCGCGACGGCCAGCCCTTTGAGCTGGAGGCCGAGGGCCTGCTGGCGGTCTGTATTCAGCACGAGATCGATCACCTGGACGGCAAGGTATTCGTGGATTACCTCTCACGCCTTAAACAAAACCGTATCCGCAAGAAACTGGAAAAACAAGAACGCCTGGCCATGTAGGCCGAGCATCCGGTGCGGCCCTGCAGCGGCACGCACCCTTCACGCAGGCATGCTCAACCCCGGAGGAATCATCCCTTGAACCTGGTCTTTGCCGGGACCCCGGAGTTCGCCGTCCCCACCCTGCAGGCAATCCTGCAGGCGGGCCATCACGTGCTGGCGGTTTATACCCAACCGGACCGGCCCGCCGGCCGCGGCCGGCTATTGACTGCCAGCCCGGTGAAACACGCGGCGCAGGCGCAGGCCCACGCCCTGCCGGTGGCGCAACCCACCTCCCTCAAGCCGGACAGTGAGGCCGAGGCACTGCGCCGGCTGAAGCCGGATTGCATGGTGGTGGTGGCCTACGGACTGATCCTGCCCCAGGCCATCCTCGACATCCCGGTACACGGCTGCCTCAACGTGCACGCCTCGCTGCTGCCGCGCTGGCGTGGCGCCGCGCCGATCCAGCGCGCCATCGAGGCGGGCAACGCCCGCACGGGCGTGACCATCATGCAGATGAACGCCGGCCTGGACACCGGCGATATGCTGCGCCAGGTGGAAACACCGATCGAGGCGATGGATAACGCCCAAGGTCTGCACGACCGGCTGGCACAGCTCGGGGCACAGGCCCTGGTGGAAACCTTGAAACAAATCGAATCCGGCAGCGCGGCACCGCAACCCCAGGATAACCAACAGGCCAACTATGCCGCCAAGCTCAGTAAAGGCGAGGCCCTGCTCGACTGGACCCTGCCGGCAGTGGTGCTGCAGCGCAAGATCCGCGCCTACAACCCCTGGCCCATGGCGCACACGCGCCTCGCGGGCCGGCTATTGCGGATTTGGGAAGCGGCGCCGGTGGATTCCGGCATGGCGGGCGACCCGCACGCCGCCGCCGGAACCCTGCTCGCCATGGATGCACGCGGCATCCATGTCCAGACCGGCGCTGGCGTGCTCACCCTGCTGCGCCTGCAATGGGAAGGCGGTCGGCCGCTGACCGCCGATGAGATGCGCCATGGACTACACCTCACCCTCGGCAGCGTGCTGGGGTGCGAGACATGACACGCCGCCCCGCTGTCCTGCCGGCACGCGCCATGGCGGCACAGGTGGTATCCGAGGTGCTGCATGCGGGCCGCTCCCTCACGGCAGCCCTCGAACACGCCCTGGCTACCATGACGCCATCGGCCCGGAGTGACGCCGGTCTCATTCAGGAAATGACTTACGGTACCCTGCGCTGGGCCATTGCCTTGCAGGCACAACTGCTGGCGTTCCTGAAAAAACCGCTTAAGCAGAAGGACCAGGACATCCACGCCTGGTTATTGGTGGGCCTGTATCAACTGACCCATATGCAGGTGGCACCCCACGCGGCGGTGACGGAAACCGTTTCGGCGGCCAGCGCCCTGGGCAAGGATTGGGCGAAAAATCTGGTGAACGCGGTGCTGCGCAACTTTCTGCGCATGCCACCGGCAGAACGCGCCCAGCTCATCAGCGCACCGCACCTGGCCCACAGCCATCCCCCGTGGCTGCTGCAACACTTGCGTGACGCCTGGCCGGAGGACTGGCCGGCGATCTGCGCCGCCAACAACGAGCGCCCGCCCATGACCCTGCGGGTGAATCTTCAAAAGATCACCCGCGCCGACTACCTGGCCAGCCTCACCCGTAGCGGCATGCAGGCCACGGCCGTAGCACATACCGAGACCGGCCTGACCCTGGCCCAGCCGGTGCCCGTGGCCCATCTGCCCGGCTTTCAGGCAGGGCACGTAGCGGTCCAGGATGGCGCCGCTCAGTTGGCCGCCAACCTGCTGGACGCGCAACCGGGCGAGCAAATATTGGATGCCTGCGCCGCACCCGGGGGCAAGGCCTGCCATATTCTGGAACGCACACCGTCGGTGCGGCTGGTGGCCGTGGATCATGACGCCAGCCGCCTGGAGCGTGTTACGCAAAACCTCACACGCTTAGGCCTCAGCGCAACACTCATCACCGGCGATGCCGCCACCCCCGCCGCTTGGTGGCAGGGACCCGCCTTCGACCGCATTCTGCTGGACGCCCCCTGCTCCGCCACCGGCGTCATCCGGCGTCATCCGGACATTAAACACCATCGCACTGAACAGGATCTGGTGGAATTGCAGCGCACCCAGGCGCGCATCCTGGACGCCTTGTGGCCGTGGCTCACGCCAGGCGGTAAGCTCTTGTATGTGACCTGCTCGATACTGCCCATGGAAAATGAGCACCAGATACGCGACTTCCTGACGCGCCACGGGGACGCCGCCGCCGTGCCCTTGGCCCTGTCCTGGGCGCACGCCACCGGGCACGGTGTCCAGATACTGCCGGGTGTAGCGGGCATGGATGGTTTTTACTATGCCTGTGTGCACAAAGTGTTGGGTGCGGAGGCACCATGACCAGGGGCGCGCGCCAAGGCCTGCGTATCGCTGGTCTGATGGCCTGCATCATCTTCGCCATTTTTACCCGTGGCGCCGGGGCGGATTTCGTGGTGCGCGATGTCGACGCCCGCTTCGTGGATGACGCGCTGCACATCAGCACCACCCTGGATATGTCCCTCAGCGCCCGTTCCGAAGAGGCCCTGAACAAAGGCATCCCCCTGGACGTGGTCATCGACCTTGCCCTGGTGGAAGGCCGGCGCTTTCTCTGGGACCGGGTGGTGACCGACCGGACCCTGCATCGACGCATTCAGTACCATGCACTGTCCGGGCAGTATCTGGTGAGCAGCGCCGACATCGGCGCCGACGAGTTCGCGCGCTTCCCCTCGGCCCAGGCGGCCATGACCTACGCGGGCGCGCTCAACGAGCTGGACATTCCCTTGCCGAAAAAGAAGGACATCAACCCCAACCTGCGCTATTGGCTCAAGCTGCGCGTGCAGCTGGATATCGAAACCCTGCCGTCGCCCCTGCGACCCCTGGCCTATGTCACCCCGTCGTGGCACCACAATACCGGCTGGACCCGCCGGGAGGTGCAACGATGAAACGCTGGGTCACCGGCATCGCCCCCGTGGCGATCCTGTCGCTGCTGCTGCTGGCAGCCCTGGCCATGATGAGTGCCGCGACCCAGAACTCCGCGCTGTTCAGCCAGATGTACTCGCTGCTCCTGGTGATCAACATCCTCGGCATTATCGTGCTGCTGGCCCTGATCCTGGCGAATCTCAAACACCTGGCCACTCAGTATCGCAACAAGGTCATGGGATCGCGCCTCACCCTGCGGCTGCTGGGATTTTTTGTGTTGCTCTCCGTCACGCCGGTGACCGTGGTGTACTTTTTTTCCATCCAGGCCTTCAACAAGGGCATCGACAACTGGTTCGACGTCAAAATCGAACGCGCCCTGGACGACGCCCTGTCCCTCGGCCGCACCGCCCTCGACGCCATCAAGGACGACCTCAGCAAAAAAACCCGCGACATGACCCTCGAGCTCGAGGCGTTTCCCGATAAAATGGTGGCACCCGTCCTCGACGACCTGCGCGAACAATACGGCGTCACGGAAATCACGCTGTATGCCCAGGACGGAAAAATCATCGCCGCCAGCAGTCTCGGCAACCTCGACAGCAAGACCCTGGTACCCGACCGCCCGAATGAAGCCATCCTGGCCCAGGTGCGCCAGGGCCAGTCGTTTGCCACGATAGACCCCCTGGGCAAATCCGGATTACAGCTGCGCGTCGTGGTACCGGTCAGTACGCGCGACGTCGGTGCACCGCTGCGCATCCTGCAGGTGCAGCAGCAGCTGCCCGACCGCTACAGCAAGCTGGGCGAGAGCGTGCAGATGGCGTTTGTCGAATACGAGAAGCTCATCTACCTGCGCGGTCCGCTCAAGTTCGGTTTTATTCTCACCTTAAGCCTGGTGGCACTACTCACCCTGTTGATCGCGGTGTGGGCGGCGATCTACTCGGCACGCCGCTTGGTGACACCGCTACGCGATCTGGCGGAGGGCACGCGCGCCGTGGCGCAAGGCAATTACCGCAAGCAACTGCCGGTGTCCGGCGGCGACGAGCTCGGCATTTTGGTGAAGTCGTTCAACGACATGACGCGCCGCATCCATCGCGCCCAGACCCAGACCAAACACAGCCAGCGCGAGGCCGAGGTCCAGCGCACCTACCTGGAAACCGTGCTGACCCATCTGTCGTCCGGCGTGCTCTCGTTCGACCCGCGCGCGCGCCTGCGCACCTACAACACCAGCGCCGAGCAGATCCTCGGTGTCAGCCTCGAACAGGGCGTGGGCCGGTCCCTCAAGTGGATCCTGGACGGCCACCCGCATCTCGCGCCGTTCGTGCAGACGGTCCAGGACAGCACCCAGCAAGGGCGCGCCGAGTGGCATGCGGAAACCAGTTTGGAAGGCCATGCCGGCAAACGCACCCTCATCCTGCGCGGCACACGCCTGCCGGGGCTGCGCGCGCGGCATGGCGGTCACGTGGTGGTGTTCGATGACATCAGCGCCCTCATCCAGGCACAGCGCGACGCCGCCTGGAGCGAAGTGGCGCGCCGCCTGGCGCACGAGATCAAAAACCCGCTTACCCCCATACGCCTGTCGGCAGAGCGTATCCGCCTGAAATGCATGGATGGCCTGAGCGACTCGCAGCGGGAGACCCTGGAACGCGCCACGCGCACCATCGTCGAACAGGTGGAGGCCATGAAGTCCATGGTGAATGCCTTCACGGAATATGCGCGGCCGGTGCAGATCCAACCCGTGCCGGTGGACCTGAACCTGCTGATCCACGACGTGGTCGAGCTGTATCGCGGCCGGCAGAACCCCGTGCGCATCCAGCTCGACCTCGATCCGGCGTTGCAGCCGATCAACGCCGATCCCGGGCGCCTGCGCCAGGTGCTGCACAACCTGCTGCTCAACGCCAACGATGCCCTGGCCGCCAGCGCCGATCCGCTGCTGCGCATCAACACCCGCTATCATGAAATCGAAGGCCGGCGCTTTGTGGAACTCGAGACCCACGACAACGGGCCCGGTTTTGCACCCTCGGTCCTGGACCACCTGTTTGAGCCCTACGTGACCACCAAGGAAAAAGGCACCGGTCTCGGGCTCGCCATCGTCAAGAAGATCGTGGAGGAACACAGCGGCAGCCTATGGGCCACCAACCCCGCTGAAGGGGGCGCGCTCCTAGTCATACGCCTGCCGATGGACGCGGTGTTCGCGCAAACGGAATCCCCCGGCAACGGCATGGCCAGGGAACGTAGCGCATGAGTTCGGCCTACATCCTGGTCGTGGATGACGAGCCGGATATCCGCCGCCTGCTGCGCGAGATCCTGGAGGACGAGCACTACGAAGTCGCCGACGTGGAGAACGCCGCGGCGGCGCGCGCGTCCTTCAAGCAACGCCGGCCCGACCTGGTGCTGCTCGACATCTGGATGCCCGACGGCGACGGCATCACGCTGCTGAAAGAATGGTTTAAGAGCGGTACACCGGAGTTCCCGGTCATCATGATCTCCGGACACGGCACGGTGGAGACCGCGGTGGATGCGATACGCCTGGGCGCCTATGACTTCATCGAAAAACCCCTGTCCACCGCCAAGCTGCTGATCACTGTGGAGCACGCCCTGCAAAACGCCACGCTGCGGCAGGAAAACCTGCGCCTGCTCACGCACTCGGAACGCCTGCCCGCCCTGATGGGACGCAGTACCGCCATGGAGACCTTGCGCGCCGATATCGAACGCCTGGCGGCGCACGATACCTGTGTGCTGATTTCCGGCGAGCCGGGGGCCGGCAAACATCTGGTGGCGCGCACCCTGCATGCCCACAGCGCGCGCAGCCAGTATGGCTTCATCCAGCTCAGCCTCACCCCCCTGCCCGACCCGCAGGCCGCCGCCCATCTGTTCGGCAGCGAACAGGACGG
>JANNJF010000839.1:0-6795 GCA_031405715.1 Gammaproteobacteria bacterium
TGGGTGTCCAGCGCGCAGCATTGCGCTGCAACAGATGGCGGGTTTCGGTACCGCGCCCCAACACCATGGGGTAACTCTGGCTGAGGTTGAAATCCAGCTGGTCGGCGATACCCTTGAGCGAGGCGCTGATGATGATATTGGCGATGTCGGTCAGGAGTTCCGCCTGTGCAGCGTCGTCCATCTCGCCGGTATACTTCAGCAGTTCGGCAATATCGGAAAAGCGCGATTGGTTGAAGATCAGCAGTGCCTCGCCGGCCACGCCGGAACCGATGAATCCCTGGCAAACCCCGGCGCGCGCCTCGTTGTTGAGGATGCGATCGATGGCCACGCTGAGCTCGGCCGGTTGCATCATCTTGACGCGCGGGATCGGCATGATCACGAAGGCACCCAGCAATCTGGCCAATAAATCTGCCGCCTGGCCCATGGCGACATTGGCGATCTCTTTGTATCCGTCGAGGGCATCCACCTCGACGGCCAGGGTCTTGGTCTGGGTGGTGGCGGTGTGATGGATGCCGAACTTCTTGAGCAGGGCGGAAATGTCCCCCTGGGCCAGCGGCTTTTTGAGGAAATCCAGCGCCCCCAGTTTCATGACGCGTGCACACGCCTCCGGCTGGATGTCGCCGGACACGACGATCGCCATGGTGGGCAGATCCTGCGCGCGGATCGCCTGCAACACCTCATAACCATCCATGTCCGGCATGTTGAGATCCAGAAACAGGATGTCACCCTTACCGGCCTTGATCGCCGCCAGCGCCTCGATGCCGTTGCCGGCAAAGCTCACACTGACGTCCCAATCCTGGGGCAAGGTCTGCGCCAATTGCTTGCGGGCAAAACCGGAGTCGTCGCAGATGAGTACGGGTATGGGCATGGGGCGGGTTTGATTATTAGCGTATGTTTATGGATAAATCGCTAGATCCTGGGCACTTTCTTTAAGTTTTTCAAAGAATAGACTGAATTGGTGCGTTAAGAAACATGAATTCCCGGTTTGTCGTACCAAGGTCTGTGGCCACGGGCCTGCCTTGGACGTGGATCAGAACCCACACCCGGCATGGGTGTCCCCGAGGTCGCTATTGAGTCCATTGGGGGCGTATGGCGGGTGGTGGGTGCTGCGGGCTATCCAATGTTAGTCTGGTACAGAAGCCGGCCGAGCCAGACGAGGACCAGGTCTATGGGTTACAAAATGCAGATTTACCAGGTCCTGGCCCAGACCGCCGCCCTTATTCTGTGTGGCGTGGTGTGGCGCCAACTCCGGCCGTTTGGCCTCGATATCGGCGACACTCGTCGTGTACTGTCGAATGTGGTCTATGGCCTGTTGCTGCCGGCACTGGTGCTCAGGGTATTGTGGCGCACCCCCTTGGGGCTGGATGTGCTCAAGGTGTCCTTCATAGCGGTGTGCGCCATCAGCGCCGCACTCCTGGTGGCCTGGGCCTGGTATCGTCGACAGGGCGGCGATCCACCTGCGGTGGGCGCACTGCTGCTGGCGGCGGCCTTTGGCAACGTGACCTACCTGGGCCTGCCGGTGCTGGAGAGCGTTTTGGGTCCCACGATGCGCCACGTAGCCCTGGAGTATGATCTTTTTGCCTCCACGCCGCTGTTGCTCACGGTAGGGGTGTTGCTGGCGCGGCACTACGGCGGCCTGGGAAAAGGTGAGAATCCACTGGTTGCCCTGATCAAAGTCCCGCCCCTGCTGGCCGCCGTGGCCGCCGTGGGCCTGAACAGCGCCGGCGTGCCGCTGCATCCCTGGCTGGAGGGCGTTTTTGACAAGCTGGCATCGGGGGTCATCCCGTTGATGCTGGTGGTGGTGGGGCTGGGTCTGGAATGGAAAGGTGGCTGGGCCAAGAGACTGGTGCTGCTGGTACCGGCGCTGGTCATTCAGATGCTGCTCATGCCCCTGTGGGTCTGGGGGCTGGGAATAGGCGTCGGTCTGAGCGGGGATTTGCTGACGGCGGTGGTGCTGGAGGGGGCCATGCCCTGCATGTTGCTGGGCATCGTGATCTGCGAACGTTATGGCCTGGATACGCCGCTGTATGCCGAGGCGGTGACCGTGTCCACCGGGCTATCGGCCCTGACGTTACCCGCGTGGTACCACTGGCTGACCTGAGCGGCGCGCGCCGCTCAGGTCAGGTCGGATCACTTAAGCTTGCGATTGTTGGCCACCATCTCTTCGATGATGGGCGTCAGGATGATCTCCATGGCGAAGCCCATCTTCGGACCCGGCACCACGATGGTGTTGGGTCGCGACATGAAGGAGTTGTTGATCATCTGCAACAGATGGGGGAAGTTGTGCTTGCGGTGCTCGCGGAAGCGGATCACGATCAGGCTCTCATCCGGCGTCGGAATATCGCGCGCGATAAACGGATTGGAGGTATCCACCAGCGGCACGCGCTGGAAGTTGATGTGGGAGCGGGAGAACTGCGGCGAGATGTAGTGCACATAGTCGTGCATGCGGCGCAGGATGGTATCGGTGACCGCCTCGGCGGTGTAGCCGCGCTGCGCGGTATCGCGATGGATCTTCTGGATCCACTCCAGGTTCACAATGGGCACCACGCCGACCAGTAAATCCACCCACTTGGCGACATCCACCTTGCCATCGGCGGCGCCACCGTGCAGCCCCTCGTAAAACAGCAGGTCGGAACCCTCCGGGATCGGTGTCCACGGCGTGAAGGTGCCGGGCTGCTGTTTGTACGGAGCGGCCTCGTTTTCGTCGTGCAGGTATAGACGTGTCTGGCCGCCGCCGGACTCGCCATAGGTGCGGAATAGATCTTCCAGTTTGTCGAACAGGTTGGCGTCGGGGCCGAAGTGGCTCAGATTCTTGCCCTTGGCGGCGAATTCTTTGATGGCGTCTTTCATTTCCGCGCGGTTGTAGCGATGGAAACTGTCGCCTTCCACCACGGCGGCCTTGATACTGGCGCGGCGGAAGATGTCACCGAATGCGTGTTTGACGGTGGTGGTGCCGGCGCCGGAGGAACCGGTAACTGCGATGACTGGATGTTTCTTGGACATGCTGTTTTTCCTTCGCAAAATTATAATTAAGAAATCTTACCGCTACACGTGTTACGGATGCGCTTCATCCGGCCCGAAGACAGGGGCGCAGGTCTGGTAACCTCGTGGAAGCGCTGACGACGATGGCGATCTGTTAATTAACCGGGCTTGTTGGCCGCGGTTCCTTCTAGCTAATCGTTAATTATGCCACCAATCTTTGGGTTCAGACGTGCAAGGGTCTGGATTCTTCTCCCGCCGCTGTTCTCGTATACAGGTCGGGATCCGTCGCCCCCCTGAGGAGGGGCATGGGCACGATCCCCCTGTGCGTCAGGCCCGTCTGGGCACCCGTTTTCTGGTGCAACTATACCGCAAAATAGATTTCTTGCCTGCCCCTAACGACGGCCGATGTTGGCGCGCCCGACGACCCTGACGGGGCGGCGCCATGGTCGATGCAGTTATGGTCACTATCTATTATGATACAATGGGTTGCGGTGATTTTAGGCGTCATTCGAGGGCCTTCTGCATGCCTTCCCAGGTCGGGTCTCCTATCGGCACAGCGTGACGATGATGCGCCCGTAGGACAGAGGGGGAGGTGTGTCGGCAGGTCGTGTCATGGGGCGCGTATTCTCCGAGGTAAGAATTATTCTGATTTCCTCGATGACCGCACCCTTGGCAAATGAGGAATTTGAGGTGGAAAACACCCCTGTCCACGAGAGGCATTTTTCTTGCTGGGCCTGGAGCCTGTCAGATGTGTTCCTCGCACACATGAAACGATAGCTGTGCGCGTGTCACCAGACTGCGTCCGTAGTAGACAAACGTCCCTATCCAAAGCAGCTGTAACAATACGATGGCGCCCGGTTGCCATAGGGACGTCAGCCCCAGTACAAGATCCGGGGTGCGGGTGGTCTCGGGCGGGAACCACCAAACGGCAAAGAGCGTGTAGACCACGGAAATCAGTGCCATGATTTGATAGGCGGAAATCCTTCCATGGCCGCGGTAATCGGCACGCAAGATCTCGGAAAACGTCCGCCACAGTTGCGTCACGCCGACGGTCAGCACCAGGGCGGGGGAATAATAGGCGTTGAGGAACAGCCACGTGCCGAGCAGGCCGGTGACGACATACACGACCGACGTGACCGCCTGGATCGGCACGACCTTGTGCCCCTCCATTTTACCGGCGTAGGTGATTTTCTTGGTATGCCCGGTGAACACGAAGTGGTTGTGCTGGAAGATTTTCTGCACCAGCGGATGGCAGCGCGCGAGCGGCTTGCCGTAACAGCAGCCAAAGGTAACGCAGCCGAGCCGGCCGAAGCCCTCGCCAAACGCGTAGGCGATGCCAAAGACCGCCAGGGTGGCGATGATGGGAATACGCAAACCGTGTGCCTGCCCCAGGCTATTGGCGAGGTGCGCGATCCACGGCGCCATGACGATGCCGACGAAGGAGGCGCCACCCACCGTGAAGGTCGCCGCCTTTTTTTCCACCAGCAGGGCCACCAGGCGCGAGGCGGGCAGTACCAGTAGCAGCATTATCAGCAACAATGCGGCCGCCGCGGACAGCGACACGGCGATAGCGCCGAGCAGCACCAGGGTCAACAGCGCCGCCAGCAGGTAGGAGCAGGCGACGATCAGGCCATAGCTGGTGATGTTGGTGCCATGCCAGTGACCGGCAGGCGATTTATGCGAAGGGATCGCGGCGAGGATCTGCCATTTCTCGTGGGGCAATGTGCGAAACGCCCAGTACAAGATACTGAAAAGTGTCACGCCAAGTACAGCGACAAAGAGCAGATTCATCATGGGTGCGAGATCTCGTGCCGGTGGAAAATCGTGTCATAGCGTGGTCTTGATAATGGCTCTTAGGGTGGGCACGCCACTTTAAGGCAAGGCGCGTGCGATAGGCGAGCGTACCTTTACATCGGTCTCCACCAAGGTGCGTCCGAACGGCTGGGAAAAACGGCTTTCCGCCGTCGGGTGCGTTTGGTTCTGCAGCAGATCCTCGGCGAAGTGCATGCGGTTTTTCTCGAACAGCAGCAGGGTGGTGGAGCTGCCCGGGCGGAACAGGCTCTTCGGGCATCCGCGCTGCACAAACATCCCGTTACGTATCGGCAGCGGGTTGAAGTATTGATGCCGACTGTAGCGCTGCACGATTTCGCCGATCATCAGGGCAACAACTTCGATCATGGCCACGCGCCCGACGCGTGTGCCGCCGTTGACGTCCGTGTTGATGATAGTCACCACGCGTTTGTTTTTCGAATAGGGTGTGACGATGCGGGTTACCGCGGACGGATTGCACGAGTGATAGCGCCCCGCTATCTCGTAATAGTCCTCGACGATGCCGGCGACCGGTGTATGGTTGTAGTGGTATTTCTCCGGCGTCAGACGGAAGATGGCGAAGTCGCCGTCTTGAAACGTGCGCAGCCACTCTTTTTTGTCGCGCGCCACCAGTTCGTCGTAACTGAAGAACTTTCCCTTGAGGAAAAGCTGCGAAGTCTCGCTCAGGGAGCCCACCACCACGCGCGCATCCGCCGGTGCCACGATGGTCTCTGCGTTTTCCGGCAGCGGCCGACATTGCCAGTATTTTATTTTACGCTCGAAGAACTTGCGTACCGTATCAAACCCGGCCGGGTCGTCCAGACACTCCATCATGTCCAGTCCATTGTTGGCGACAAAACGCCGGCAGGCGTGGGATCCCCAGCGGGTGTCGTAATTGAGATAACCCAGAAGGCGCGATGACCCGCGACCGGTGAGCCAGCGCTGCATGACAGAATACTGTTCGCGCGCCTCGCTGTAAAAGAACCGCACCACACGATCCATGTAGAGGTGTTCGGTCTGCACGTTCCCGGTTTCGCGTTGGATGTACTGGTGCGAGGTGCTCGTCATGCATGGGCTCCTTGGCGTAATCAGATCGACGCGCAGCCGAGGGCGTCGTGTTGTATGGCGGCAAGCTGCAGGTGTATCAGGCGCGTAATGCCGGCCAGGTCCAGATCGTCGTTGATCAGGCCGGCGCCGGTTTCGCGTACGCAGGCCAGGGCACTGCGTCCTTTAAGAATCCCGCCCAGGGTCGCGTTCAGTCCGCTGCCGTAGCGGCCGCCATCCATGTCCGCCGCATCCGCTTCGAGAAAGGCCAATGCATCGTGCAGGTGGCTGGCGCGCAGACGCTCGCGGTAATAACGTTCCGTGGCCTGGTTGAATTCCGTTGCAGACACGTCCAGCGGATGGGTTGCGTTGAGCTCGGAGAGAATGTCGCTGCGCATGCGGCCGGCGGTTGAATATTCCTGCGGCAGCGTCACGCGTCGTTCCAGATCGCCGAGAGTGTCCTGCAGACCGTGCATTTCGATGAGATCGACTGCGTCTTTGCGCAGAACCCGTAGCAGCGCGCGCTGGTACTCGGCGACCGGGATCTTGAGGAAGCCGGGGTAGCGATTGCTGGGACGCACTTGCTGCGCATGCTCGAGGATGCGCGCGAGAAACGGCGCCAGCGTCTGGCGTCGGACATAGCAGGCGGGAATGCCGGCGGCGGCGGCAAAGAAGAATTGGCGCCGATCGCTTTCGGTGTTGCGGTCATCCGGAATGTGGAACGGGGTGCCGCTGCCGGCGGCCATGTAGCGATACGCCAGCGCCGTGATCAGCAACTGCAATTCCGCGCCGCGCGCCACATCCTCCGTCAGGGATTCGAAGGTGCTGTAGTAGCGACCTTCAAAACCGGAGAAACCGATGTGCGCCACCTGTCGCAGGCGATAGGGCAGGTAGAGCGTCATGGCGCTGCTATAGACACCCTGTGCCTCGAGATCCCGCACAACGCGCAGCTGATCCGCA
>JANNJF010000840.1:0-6418 GCA_031405715.1 Gammaproteobacteria bacterium
GCCGCCCTGCGACAGCACAATGCCGGCGCGCAACGCCTTGAACCACTGACCGGCGTACGGGCGCGCGGCTCGCGGCGATCTCGTGGCGGATGCGCTCCAGCCCTTCCGACGTCCTTTTCTCGTACACACGAAACGCCCCTGGAGGGAAGGGTGTATAGCGGTTATTGATGCCAGCGACAAAGTTCGCTGGATCGATGACCGGATCGTACGCACCCGTTCCGAGTTTTGCACAGACCACGTTACGCGCCTGTTTGACCTCTCCACACTGTGCAAAGGCCCCGTTACGCGCCGCTCGCGCGGCCTGCATGCATGCCTCCGAGGCTGAGTAGTTACTTATGTTTAGGCAGACCGCGGATTCAACCGTGGCGTTGTCGCGGGCCTCGAGCTGGCACGCCTTGAAGAGCTGCCAGCTTGTTTTTCCGCAGATATCCCCTGCCTGTTCCGGTCTATCGTCCCAGAAACCATGTTCGCCTGCCGCCAGAGCTCCTGCGGGGAGCAATCCTATGAGCGCGCAGCTCCCGGCCAAGAGCATCGCATTCTGTCTTTTCCAACTATTGGATGTCTTCATCATTGCATATCTCCAGTTAATTTATCGATCCTTCAATGGCCCGAGGGGCTTGCTCCTCGGTCCCGGGAGGATGCGCCGTCCGGGGATGTACGCCATCCAGCAAACGACCTATTCAGGCCAAGAAACATCGGCCATGTGCCGGATATGGGGCGCCGGCACATGAAAACGGGGAAGCGGCAATCAATTGGCGAATACCCATCAGCCGCCCGGAAGGCGGCCTTTTCCTCGTGGACAAGAATCGCCCCCAGTGATTGACCTGGCATATCCTGGAAAATGGAGCAAAAAAACGGCCCAGCGGCCGCCTTTAACTTTTTGTGAAACAACTTAGCCGGCGATTTTCAGTAGGTGTGGTGCACGCATCCCTTGCATTGCCAACTGGTAATACTTAGACAAGCTTGTACTCATGTTAGCTGCGTAGTCTCTGCATACCCGGCAGATCTTCGACATCGGTCTACCGCGGCAAGCGAGCACACCCATCAAACAGGAGACATGCAAATGAATACGAACATGCAGAGATTGACCCTTGCTTCCGTTGCCATGGCCGCTTTTATTTTAGCGGCTGCTGCACCGGTAAGTTGGGCGAACGACCGGGGGGAGACTGAAACGCAGATTGCAGAAGCTCACAAAAAGCCGGAGAAAAAAATAGTCAATCTCAAGGATGCGCGACTTAAGATCGAGTTGAATACTACCGCCGGAGACGCCGGTATACAGGTGTTCATCGATTCCGATCCCTGGAAATCGATGGATATCTATGATCCTTACGGAAGGAGGGTATTCCGGTCCACCACGCACGGCAGGTTCGCCAAGCAGGGGGGTACGGAGCTGTTTCTGGAGAGTGCTGAACCGAACTTCAGTGAGCTGACGCTCGCGGAATTTCTCAAACGCTTCCCAGAAGGAAAGTATCAATTTCAGGGGAAGGGACTTGAGGGAGAAACATTTGTTGGCACAGCCACATTAACTCATAACCTCGCCGCTGGACCGGAATTGGTGTCACCGCTGGATGGAGGGGCTTTGGTAGATCCCAATAACGCCGTGATGACGTGGAAACCCGTAGGCGCTGCCAATGGCAGCGCCATAGTTGGCTACCAGGTGTTGATTGTTCAGCTGCAATCCCGCTTTCCTGCTATTCCGAAAGTTACGCTGGATGTGACAATGCCAGCAACGGCGGCGAGCATGACGGTTCCTGTCGGGTTTCTGCTTCCCGGCACCCGGTATGAATGGGAGGTTCTCGCTATCGAGGCAAGCGGAAATCAAACACTGTCCACATCCTTTTTTGAAACGGCGCCATAGTTAACCGCCGACGTCTGTGTGATGTCCAAACTACCTCGCAGTTTGGACTGAAGTACCAATCTAAGGGCGGGGTCGCTTAGATTCCCGCCCCTGGATTGTCTTTAAAGAAATTTTCTGCGAACTTTTCGCGTTTTAATTCCTGACCTGTATTCTGAGGCTACCTGGTGAACCATCGATTTTTCTTAAGCTCCGTTTACAGCTTACACAGCGCCTGCTGTCTGTGACGATCGGTTTGGAAAAAATCGCGCCATCACCATGGTGAAAGTGCTGCCTTGGCCTAGTGTACTCGTCACCGCGATACCCCCGCCGTGGGCGCGCATGATCGCCAGCGCCAGGCTCAAGCCTAAACCATTGCCACCCTGGGCACGGCTGCGATCGCAGCGGTAGAACCGCTCAAAGATGTGGGACAGCTCATGGGCCGATATGCCGATGCCGGTATCGGTGATGGCCAGTTTTACCTGCGTACCGTCCTCAATCAGCGAAATCGCTACACGACCACCGGTTGGCGTGTATTTCAAGGCATTATCCAGCAAGTTGGCAAACACACGCTGTAGCCGTTGCCGATCGCCGGAGACCCGGCATTGCTTCGGCAACTGGGTGGTGACGATGACTTGGTTATCCTCCGCCACCGTCTGAAATAGGTCGCAGGCGTCGAGCACGAGATCGACCAGATCGACATCTGAAATTTTCAGTTTGGCCGCGCCCGACTCCGCCTCGGCAATATCCAGGGTGGTGTTGATGATCTCCAGCAGGCGGTCGCACTCCTCGATGACGTTAACCGCCAGCGCCCCGTTTTTCGCCTTGCGTCCGCCGCCGGCCAGGGACATTTCGGCGACGGTGCGCATGCGCGCCAGTGGGCTTCTGAGGTCGTGCGCGAGATTGTCGGTCATCTCGCGCATGCCGACGATCAGGGCTTGAATACGGTCGAGCATGGCGTTGAACGTCTGCGCCAGATGATCGAGCTCGTCGCCCTGAGACCCGACCGGCACGCGCCGATCGAGTGCGCCGCGCGAGATTTCGCTTGCGGTTCGCGTGACCTTGCCGATAGCGCGTAACGCCCGTCGCGCCATAAACCATCCTATAGGTCCGCCGAGCAGGAACACGGCCGCGAGAGTGAACAGGAATCCATGCAGGATGGCTGAGACCAATTCCTCGTCTTCCTCCAAGGACAGGCCGATTTCCAACACTACGCCTTGCCCGATGGCTCCAATAATCCGGCGAACGCCGTCTTCACGCGACGACAAATCAACAGTTTCGACTACCGACCCATTGCCGCCACCCACTTGTCGCAGAACTTCCACCGGCACGTCCTCGAGTCCTATCCACGACGACAAATCGGTTGTCGCGAGCTGGCGGCCATCACCGGCCCAGAGCCGAAAGAAAATCTGCCCTGCTTCCTGGTGTTTTGTATCGAGGGCCATCTCCGTCTTGACCCGCGCGATTCCTTCGGCCTGAAAAAATGCCGCGAACTCACCAAGGTCTTCCTGCAGCTCTTCGTCGGTACGCTGCGCGATAAAAGTGGAAATCAAAAAATAGACAAGAACAAAAACCAGGATGGAGGAGATTGCAAAAATAGCCGCGTACCAGATCGTCAGACGCAGCGCGAGCGTAGGCGGGAGCCTGCGAATTTTATTTAAGAACATAGCCCATACCGCGCACTGTGTGGATCAGCGCGGTGGCGAAACCCTTGTCGATCTTGTCGCGCAGCCGGCAGATGCGCGACTCCACGACGTTTGTCTGCGGATCAAAGTTATAGTCCCAGACGTGTTCCATAATCATGGTCTTAGAAATCACCCGACCGGCGTTACGCGCCAGGTATTCGAGCACGCCGAACTCGCGCGGCTGGAGATCGATCTCCCGACCACCGCGCGTCACCACGCGTCCGAGTAGATCGATATGCAGATCGCCCACCGTGATCGCGGTCGGTTCCGGCGCGTTGGTGGCGCGCCGAATCAAGGCATGTATGCGTGCCAATAGCTCGGAAAAAGCAAATGGCTTAGTGAGGTAGTCGTCACCACCGGCCTGCAGCCCTTGCACGCGCTCGTCAACCGAGCGTTTTGCGCTCAGTATGATGACCGGCAGACGGGACCGTCGCCGGCGCAGCTCCTCGATGATCGCGAGTCCGTCCATGCCAGGGAGCATGATGTCGATGACAGCGGCGTCGTAGGCGGCAGCGAGCGCCATCTGTAACCCGCTGCGACCATCACTGGCGTGTGCCACTACAAAACCGGCCTCCTTTAGGCCCTTACCGACAAATGAGACTATTATGTCATCATCTTCAATTATCAATAGACGCATCGTAGGGTAGCTGCCTTTGATTTTTCCGGCGGTTCCGAGCGCCCTAGTTGCTTTAATGTCCGAATCGCGCCGCTGCCGGTGACTTCACTTTTAGCACCTGGTATATCGCTTGTCTACTCTCGGCGCCGGGTTTTCACCCAACATTGCCAAATGCTCATGTTTCGAGAATCCTACGGTCAGCTTGGCGCGGTAATCTTTAGAGCCCTGGACACTGGTGAGAGAAGCAAGATGAAGATCCCGCTCAAGATAGTGAGGCATTACCGCTGTCACCTGATGGGTCTTTTGCTGAGTTTTCCCATGGCGCTGCCCTTAACCGTCATCGCGTCTAACACGGTTCGATGTGCCGATGGATTATTGAGCGTTAAGGTACAAGACATCACCCTGGTCGAGCTTTTGAACGAGGCCTCCCGTCAATGCGCCTTTACCGTAGTGAGGTATGTGGCGCTGGATCAGAGGCTAAGCGTGGAATTTCATGGCCTCACCCTTGCACAGGGATTGCGGAGAATTCTGGGCAATCGAAGTTATGCATTGAGCTACGCGCCGACTATGTCCGGAAGACGACTGGCCCCCGTGACGCGTGCCGAGATGCTGTGGATCCTGCCACGGGCGGATGAAAAATATGCGGCTAAATCCACGATCTCGACAACTACGAGCAGTGGCGGGTTCCTGCGAGACGACCCCAGCAGCGATGTATCGAGATTGGAATCAGTCCTACGCAACGGCAATGTCGAAGATAGAGAACAAGCGGTAATAGCGCTGGGCAAACTGGACCATGCGAGTGCGGTGGCGCTTCTCAGCCAGGCCCTCGCCGATAGCAGCGCAGAGGTACGAGAAGCTGCGATCATGTCCTTGGCCGAAATCGGGGGTACCGATGCTGCCCAGGCCTTGGCCGTCGCGTTACGCGACAACGATCCTCGCGTGCGGGAGCAGGCGGTTGACGCGTTGGGCGATGTCGGCGGACAGGTTGCCACCCATCTGATGCAACAGGCCCTGAGGGATGATGTTGCTTTCGTTCGTCAAGCCGCCACTGAAATGCTGGAGCAGCTCAGAAGCGGAACCCCATGAGCCAGGGGGCGCATGCCCTGGAAAATTGCGCAGAAGGCTCCCATCACACCGGGCGGCGTGGCGCTTTATGATAGGCGGCGGAATAGTGTTTGCGCAGCAGCATGTTGCGCATATGTCCCTCCCCCGGCGCCTCAACAGCGTCCAGCCAGGTGATGTCGTCGTTGGCGCCGAGGGCAATGGGCACACCATCCCGATATAACAAACGATGGCTTTGCTGGGTAGGCACACGTTGTCCCGGCGTGATGAGACCGGTGAGATTCAGTGGGTCGGCGGCGCTGATGGCGATGAGGTCGCCCTGCTTGGCTCGGTTGCGCATCTCACGCAGGGACGTCACGGCATCGGGCAAGGCATATTGCTCGCCGGCGAAGCCCTGCACAAAACGTCCGCCCCGCAGTTCGCCGCGCGCCTCCATGCGACGATACACGTAGAGCAGTTCGCGCCACGTCGGCAGGCCGTCCTCCCGCTCCAGCAGTTTGCGGAAAACTACGCCGTAGCGGCGCAGCAGCACGCGGGCGATATGTTCCACCGAGACATAACGATCACCCGCCGCGGAGGGTGGCGGACGCAACAGTGACCAGCGCCCTGCCGCCGCCTGCGGGTCGTGCACCGGATGGCGGCGCTGATGGCGACGCTGGATTTTTTGCGGCGTGATGAGGGTACGCAGACCCTGAAAACTATCGGAACTGATCAGGCCCTGGGCGCTGAGTTCCCCCAGTGCCGTTTCCAGTTGCGACTTGAGCAAGCCGGTTTCCGTCAGCAGTTCCTCGAAGAAACTCGCACCCCAGGTCTGCAGTGCCGCATGCGCTTTTTGCGCCGCGTCGGACAGGACCAAGGCATCGATGGACGGCAAGGGTGTGTGGGCACGCCAGTGCGGCAGATGCGCCCGGGCGATGAAGGCGATGGGCGTGGTTTTGACCGCCGGGTTTTTGCGCTTTACTGTTTTATCCGCGGTTGCTGTGTGCAGCCGCAACCACACCACCTTGCCGGCGCTGCACAGCTTGTCCAGATCAGACGACCAGTAGGGTTGCAGACGCGCCGGCAATATTTCGTCCTCCCAGGCGCCCGCGGGCAGACTCAATCCTTCCAGCTGGGCCAAGGCGCGCAGCAAGGCCGCCTCGCCTTCCCCCGGATCGTCCAGGCCATGCCAATGGAACAGGAAGCGCATGAAATCCGCCGGCGCCACCGGCTCGATCTCGC
>JANNJF010000841.1:0-1449 GCA_031405715.1 Gammaproteobacteria bacterium
AAACAGATGGCCGAGCTCAACCCGCTGGCACACGCCGGCCTGATCCGCGCCTTCAGCGAATTGAGTCACAGTCTCGATGTACTGATCGTCGACACCGCCGCCGGCGTGTCGGACAGCGTGGTCAGTTTCAGCCTGGCCTCGCAAGAGGTCGTAGTGGTGGTGTGTGACGAGCCCGCCTCCATCACCGATGCCTACGCCTTGATAAAACTCCTGAGTCGCGAGCATGGTCTGCGCCATTTCCACATCCTGGCGAATATGGCCAAGGGCGCGCAGGAAGGCCGCGAGCTGTATGAAAAGATCTTGCGTGTCACCGACCGCTTTCTGGACGTGACCCTGGACTATATGGGCCTGGTGCCGTTCGACGAATATTTGCGCAAGGCGGTGCAGAAGCAACGCGCCGTGCTGGATGTCTATCCGCGCAGCCGCGCCGGCGTTGCGTTCCAAACTCTCGCGCGCAAGGCGGATGGCTGGCCGATGCCGCAGAATGCGCGTGGTCACCTGGAGTTCTTTGTCGAGCGACTTATCCACTCCGGGAAAACCCAGCCATGTCTTGTTGTATGAGTGGCGTGGCCAAATATGCCGCGATCCAGTCGGGCGGCCCGGACGCGCTGCTGAAGCTGCACGCGCCGCTGGTCAAGCGTATCGCCTATCACCTGATTGCGCGTCTGCCACCGAGCGTGCAGGTGGATGATTTAATCCAGGCGGGCATGATCGGTCTGTTGGAGGCGGTGCGGTCGTACGACGCCGCGCAGGGCGCCAGCTTTGAAACCTATGCGGGTATCCGCATCCGCGGCGCGATGTTGGATGAGATACGCAAGAACGATTGGGCCCCGCGTTCCGTGCACCGCAAGGCGCGCGAGGCGGCACGGGCGATGCACGACCTGGAAAAGCGCCACGGCCGCGAAGCGCACGATACCGAAGTGGCCGGCGCACTCGGCATCTCGCTCGAGGAATATCACCGCATCCTGCAGGACGCCAGCAGTTGCCGGGTGTTCAGTCTGGACGATGCCGGTGACGGCGAGCAGGGCATGGTGGAGGACCTGGCGTCGAATACGCCGGGTCCACTCGAAGATATGCAGGCCGAGGCCTTCAGGCAGAGCCTGGCCGCGGCCATCGCCGCATTGCCGGAGCGTGAACGTCTGGTGCTGGCGTTGTATTACGACGAGGAGCTTAACCTCAAGGAAATCGGCGCGGTGCTCGGGGTGTCCGAGTCGCGCGTCAGTCAGATACACACGCAGGCAGTGCTGCGCCTGCAGGCGCGCATGGGCGAATGGAAAGAGACTTGAGGTCGCGCAGGACGTGCTGGTTATTAAACATGGCGACATAGGTAATGTCTGGTTATGTAGGGTGGGCATTGCCCACCATCAGGGGCGTCGGCTGGCGTGTTGCGGTGGGCGATGCCCACCCTACAACGATCACTGCCCCGATTATGCGGCGTTATTTATGTCG
>JANNJF010000842.1:0-1439 GCA_031405715.1 Gammaproteobacteria bacterium
CCATGCCGAAGGCGACGGTTGTACCCGAGCCCGTCTGCGCTGAAACCACTCCGGCGCCCGCTCCCGGAACGGAACCGGCGAAGCCGACGGATCCTGGTGGTTCGACCGGCCAGCCACCGCCCGTGAAGCCACCCGTTCCAAAGCCCGCGGATCCTTCAGTCCCGGCGAATCCCGACGGTGGCGGCGCGCAACCAAAACCCGAGAAACCGGCGACATCGACGCCACCTGCCCGATCGCTCGTTCATTGATGGTGCGGTGAGACTGGATCCACCAGCACCCGATCGACCTTGCCCGCCAGCCGTCGCACGCGTGCGTCGCGCTCGTGGGCAATGGCGATCATGCGCACGTTGTCGAGCCCGGCGCGTATCAGGCGCGGCTTCAGGCGGTCGAGGCGTTTTTGCACGATGTCGAAGGCATACAGCGAACCGCTGTTGGCCATCATCGCCCCCAGGTGCAGGGTCTTGCCGCCGGCGCCGGCGCAGAAATCCACCACCATCTCCTGGCGCCGGGCCTCAAGCAGCGGCGCCAGTAACTGACTGCCTTCGTCCTGTACTTCGAATAGCCCCGCCTGAAAACTCAGCGTCTTGAACAGCGGCGCACGCTCCTGCCGGCGCAGGCCCACGGGCGAATATGGCGTGGCCTCCACCGGGAAACCCTCCTGGGCAAGTTTTTCCGCCACCTCGTCGCGCTCGGCCTTGAGGGTGTTGACGCGCAGGTCCAGGGTCGCCGGTTGATTCAGCGCCGCCGCCAGCGCGCGGGTCTCGGCCTCGCCGACCTGCGCCAGCAGTTTGTCCAGCAGCCAGTCGGGCAGGTCGGTTTGTGCGCCCAGGGGGAGATCCGCGCTGGGAGTGTGCAGACGTGCGGCGTAGTCGCGCACGCCCTTGGCGTCGGGGTTGTGTTTCGGCGGGCGGTAGCCGGCGTCTTCCACGGCGCGTGCACTCCAGCCCTGGGCGAGCATCAGGTAGATGGCGACCTGGTCCTCGGCGCGCGCCGGGATGGCGTCGGCGATGTATTCCAGGAAACGCCGGCGTCGCAGACAGCCGTAAACAGTTTCCGCCACGAAGCCGCGATCGCGCACCCCGAGCTGGCGCTGCGCGCGGAAATACAGTTCCATTTGTTTGTCCGCCGGTTGCGGGCTGTCGACGATGGCCTGCAGGAGATCGACGGCGTGACGAAAGAGGGTGCGGGAGGACATACATGCGTCTCGGGTGTTCGGGCCGCAAGGCAACCCGTGTGTGGTGTGTCAGTCGGCGTAGCGCTTAAGGAGGTCGTCGTAGGCGTCGATGCGCCGGTCGCGAAGGAACGGCAGGAAGCCTGGGACCTGATCAGCCGCCACAATGGAGTACCTTCATCATGAAACTCTCCTTCCACGGGGCTGCGCGTTCAGTCGCGCTGTCGGTGCTGCGCAAGGAACGCTGAAACCTTTCATGCGCTTCGGG
>JANNJF010000843.1:0-6939 GCA_031405715.1 Gammaproteobacteria bacterium
CGTTACCGCCGAAAAATTCGGAGATGCCGAAATCGGTGACATAGACCTGGCCATCCCGGTCGATCAGCACGTTAGCGGGCTTGATGTCGCGATGAATGATGCCGTTGCGGTGCGCGTGCGCCAGTGCACGACAGACCTGCACGGCAACATCCAGCTTCTGCACAAGCGGCGCATCGCGCCGCGCGATGAGACTGGAGAGATCGCTGCCCTCGACATACTGCATGATGAAATACGGCATCCCGTGGGTGATGCCGCGGTCGATGACCTGAATGATATTGGGGTGCCGCAGGCGCGCGATAGTGAGGGATTCTTCTTCGAAGCGACGGACGATTTCCGGATTGTCCGTCAGGCTGTAGGACAGGATCTTGATGGCCACCGGGCGCTTGAGCGATATCTGCTCGCCCTTGTAAACCGTCGCCATGCCACCCTCGGCGATTTTGTCGCCGATCCTGTAATCCCCTGACAGATCCATTGCCCCGCGCCCCCGCCTGTTCGGCCGGCAGCAAGACCCACCTGCCGATGCGGCAAGTATAGTAGATGGCGTTGCCGGAAACCCCTAGCCATCCAGCGCGGAGATTTTATGTCCATTACGTTTGGCTATCGGGCCAAAACCCAGGTACCGCCCGGTCCGATGGGCTGAAATATGCGGATGTAATAAAATCGTGATACTTTCGGGACACCCGGGTGATATCACGCTTGTATAAACTATGCTTTCCAGTAGAAACTAAACAGGCGGAGATCACACCATGCACCGACGTCAATTCATTACTACCTGTCTGGGACTTGTGTCCCTGCCCTTGTTCGCCACCAGAACGGTGGGTGACGCTATGAAAAAATCCACAAGCCTGGAAAAGATCGTCAAATCGGACGCGGAGTGGAAAAAGCTGCTGACACCCGCGCAATACGCTATTTTGCGCCGTGAAGGCACAGAACCCGCCTTCTCCAGCGCACTGAACCATGAAAAACGCCAGGGTCAATATATCTGCGCCGGCTGCGACCTGGCGCTTTTCGAGTCCACGATGAAGTACGACAGCGGCACCGGCTGGCCGAGCTTTTTTACAACATTGGCCGGCGCCGTCGAAACAAAAACCGACTTCAAGCTGCTGCTCCCGCGCAAGGAGTACCACTGCGCGCGTTGCGGCGGCCACCAGGGCCATGTCTTCAACGATGGCCCCCAGCCTAGCGGCCAGCGTTGGTGTAACAACGGCCTGGCATTGAAATTTATTCCAGCCTAACCGCTGCTCGACTCCACGCGCCATAGACCAGGACTATTCTATGTTTCTCAAAAAGACGCTCGCGCTGATCGCCGGTTTTACCCTATCCGGTTCAGTGCTGGCTCAGGCTACGGCGGACACGGCCACGTCGGCCGCTAGCTACGAGACCGCCATCTTTGCCGGCGGTTGTTTCTGGTGTGTGGAATCGGATTTCGATCCGATACCCGGTGTTATAAAAACCGTTTCGGGTTATATCGGCGGGCACAAACAGAATCCGACGTACCAAGAGGTGTCTGCCGGCGGTAGCGGCCACGCGGAGGCCGTGCAGATCGTCTATGACCCGGCAAAAATCAGCTACAAGCAGCTCACCGAAATATTTTGGCGCACGATCGACCCGACGACACCGGACCGCCAATTCTGCGATAGTGGCAATCAGTACCGCACCGCCATCTTCTATAACAGCCCGCAACAGAAGCTGGTCGCGGAGCAGTCCAAATCGGCGCTTGAAAAGACCAAGCCCTTCAAGGCGCCGATCGTCACAGAGATTTCCCCGGCCACGAAATTCTATCCAGCAGAAGACTACCACCAGGATTATCACCACAAGAACCCGGTACGCTACAAGTACTACCGTTATAGTTGCGGTCGCGACCAACGCCTGGAGCAACTCTGGGGGAGTGCGCGCTGACTCTGGTTTTTGGTTTCAGTATTCCCTGCATTAAATCCACGCGTCAGTACGTTCGTGCGTAGCTATGCGCTGCAATAGCGTAACGGCTATTTTTCACTGACGCCGTACTACTGCTCCGGGTCGAAATCCGCGATATCGGTTTTTTCCAACGTCCAGCGCTGGGGTTTCGAGCCTGGTTTCCGCCACATCGGATTTCAGGTGTTTGTTCCCGCTTGACCGACGTGGCGGCGAGCCGCCACACTCCATAAATAACAACCCGGAACACCCCCTAGCGCTTATTCCGCGGACGAGTGATCCGTGTCACATTTCTTTACCTTTTGTGTACTGTGGAAACAATGTCCGATCTGTTAAGATTTCCGAGGTTTAAGGCGTATATATATGCCCGGTCGATGAATGGCGGAATCGGTTGTAGTAGTTCATGGCGCGACATGGAGCAGCAGGTGAGTAAGACAAAATCGAAAATACTTATCGCCGAAGATGACGAGCATATCGCCTATCTTCTCAAGTTCCAGTTGGAGCGCGAGGGGTTTGAGGTGTTGACCGCGGCCGATGGTCGCGTCGCCAGCGAGATCATCGAGAGCCAGCCCCCTCCGGAACTTGTTCTGCTGGACATCATGCTCCCCTATAAAGACGGTTACCAGTTGCTCCATTTGATCCACACAAAAGAAACATGGAAGGACGTCCCCGTGGTGATGCTCACGGCGAAAGCCCAGGAGCAGGATATCGTGCGCGCCCTGGAGGCGGGTGCTTGTGATTATATAGTCAAACCGTTTCAGCCGAATGAGCTGGTTGCACGCCTGAAACGCATCATGAGACAGGTGCATGGCCTCTAAGTTTGCATTGGCCGCGCCGGTGGTGTTGCTGGTGGGGCTACTGCTGGGACACACCGCACTAGCCGGATCCCGCTCCTTGCAGCAGGCGCAAGAGGCGGCACAATCCCAGCAGTATGCGCAGGCGCAGGGCCTACTGCGGGACTGGCTGCGGGATCATCCGCACGATGGTTCCGCACGGTTCCTGCTGGCGCGGGTACTGTCCTGGCAGAAAAAGTATGGTGAGGCGTACATCGAATACGATCACCTGCTGAATGCCGCGCCCGAGAATGTCGATTACCTGTTAGGTAAAGCGCGCACATTGATGTGGGACGGCAGGCCACTCGAGGCGTTACCGTTGCTTGAGCACGCGCACCGGTTGCGTCCCGACTATCAAGATGTTTGGCGTGCCGAGATAGACGCCTTACTGGCCGCAGCTGGGGAAGGTCAACGGCAGAAGGCGTTGAGCCTGAGCAAGGAGGCTCAAGCGCGTTTTCCCCAGGCGGACTGGAATGGTGCTGTGTCGCTGACCCCGCGCGAAGTCATCGTAAACCCGCTAGTGCCCACCAGGGTGGCGGACCGACCTACACAACTTGAAGCAGGAATCACCTACGAGGGCCTAAGCAACGGCTACGACGATTGGCGCAGTGTCTATCTTTGGGCCGACCATACTTATGGTAAACGCAAGGTTGTGTACGGTGGCGTGCGCGAGACACAGCGCTATGCCTTGCGTGATCTCGAAGCCCATGCCGGGGTATCGTATCCGCTTACCGAACAGTGGATGGCAACGCTGGAGGCCAGCGCCAGTCCGGATCACAATGTATTGCCCAAGTGGGCACTATTCGGTGAGCTTGGATATGTCTACAAGGACGGCTGGGGCATGACGGCTGGCTTGAGCCAAACGCAATACGGCAGCGCGAGGTCTGACAGTGGGCGGTTGGGTGTCGAGCGGTATGTCGGCAATTATCGCCTGGCATATACCGCATCATTCGCGCGACTGGAGGGCAACGGCTCGGCGACCACGCACAAGGCACAGGCAAACTATTATTATGGCGCGCACAATAATCTAGGCATTGCCGTGGTTACGGGGCAGGAGGTGAACAGCGACCCGGCTGGTGTTGTCACGACGGATGTACGTTCCGCAATACTCAATGGTATCCACTGGTTTCTTCCCCGTTGGGCGATAAGCTACGAGCTCCTCGTGCATCGGCAAGGCGATAGCTATACACGTAAAGGTGCCAAGGTTGGTCTACGTCACAACTTCTGATGCAGTCATCATGCTCGCCTTCTGGACCGGAGCGGGCGCAATTGTGCTTACTATTGTTTTGTTTATGCAGATTCTGCTGCTGCGCGTCAGGCTGGTCATGCGCAAGCGTCGAGACCAGGTATTGATCGATCGTTGGCGCCCGTTACTCGTCCAGGCCTTGGATACGCCCGTCGCGCAGCTACCGCGCTTGCCTTATAGAGATGTGTCCACTTTCCTGTCGCTATGGAACCATTTGCACGAGTCGCTGCGAGGCGAGTCGAAGGCCAGCCTTAACCGTGTCGCAAGCGCTGTTGGTTTGGGAAGTATCCTTGCGCGTATGTTGAAAAATGGCGGGGCGCGTGAACGTCTGATCGCCGTGGTGTCACTCGGGAACCTGCGTGATCGCTCGTCCTGGGAGGTGTTGGTATTGTGGGCTGGTAGTGACAAGCCGGCATTGTCCCTGGCAGCGGCGCGCGCCCTAGTGCTGATTGATACCAGTGAGTCATTGCCCATCCTGTTTCCGCTCATCCTCAATCGTACCGATTGGTCGTCTGCCAGAGTCGCGAGTATTTTGCGTGAGGCGGGGGCAACGAGTGTTGCCCCTTACTTGAATAAAGCGGTGCGTACAGCGGGGCCGGAGCAATTACCGCGCTTGCTGCGTTACATGCAGGCCGTTTGCCCGATGGAGTCGCTAACATCGATCCGCATGGTGCTTGAAAAGGCCGAAGACGACCATGTGATCTCCACGGCCCTGCAGGTGTATTCGGACCCGTCGAATCTCAATGCAGTTCGGAACTTATTACAACACCCACGATGGCATATACGGGTTCAGGCCGCCAGCGCCCTGGGCCGGTTGGGCGCGCCCGGCGATGACGTGCGACTCAAACGTCTTCTTTCCGATGAGCAGTGGTGGGTGCGTTATCGCGCCGCACAGGCGTTGGCGAGCCTGCCATTTCTCGAGTTAGAGGATCTCAGGCGTATCAAGGCCGAACAGACTGACCGCTTTGCCAGGGATATTCTCGATCAGGTTATGGCCGAGGCGAATCTGCGATGAGCCTGGAAGATGTGGTCACCGGCGCGCAATGGTTTTACCTGCTGTATTTTATCGGGCTGAACATCGGCTATTTTTTTCTCAATATCGTGTCTATCGTCAGTCTTTCCAGATATATGCAACAGCATCTATGGGGGAGCCTGCCGCAGGTCTACGCTCGCTATGAACCGCCTATCAGCATTCTGGTTCCCGCCTACAATGAAGAGGCCACCATCGCGGAATCGCTGCATTCTTTATTGCAGTTGAACTATCCGGAATTCGAGATTGTGGCAATGAATGACGGCTCGAAGGATGCCACTCTGGAAGTATTGATACGCGAATTTTCACTGGTTCCTTTCCCCGAGGCCTATCGCCCGCGTCTCGCGGCGAAACCGGTGCGTGCGATCTACGCCTCCACGACGTATCAGAATCTGCGCGTGGTGGACAAAGTAAACGGCGGTAAGGCTGATGCCCTGAATGTGGGGATTAACTGCGCACGTTATCCGATTTTCTGTGGGGTCGATGCCGATTCCGTCTTGCAGCGGGATAGCCTGCAGCGTGTCGTCCAACCGTTTCTTGAGGATCCCACCACCGTGGCCGCCGGCGGGACCATCAGAATAGCCAACGGTTGTACCGTCAGTGAGGGATTTTTATCCAGGGTGGGTTTGCCGAAAAGCTTACTTGCGCGCTTCCAAATTGTGGAGTATTTACGTGCCTTCCTGTTTGGCAGGCTGGGCTGGTCTCCACTCAACGCGCTGTTAATCATTTCGGGCGCATTCGGTCTGTTCTACAAAGAGCGTGTCATCGCCGTCGGCGGATATCGCACGGACACTATCGGCGAGGACATGGACCTGGTGGTTCGTCTGCACCGCATGCTGCGCGAGGCGGGCAGGCCATATCGGATTACCTTTGTGCCGGATCCAATATGCTGGACCGAGGCACCGGAGGATCTGGCGACGCTCAAGAACCAGCGTGTGCGCTGGCAGCGTGGACTGGCGGAGAGCCTATCCCGCAACATGGGACTGCTGTTTCATCCAAAAGGCGGCGCCGCGGGGTGGCTGGCGTTTCCTTTTATGCTGGTGTTCGAATTGCTCGGTCCGTTGATTGAAGTGACAGGCTATCTGTTCATGGCGGCCGCCTATTGGTTCGGGCTGATTTCGCTGCCAGCATTTCTGGCATTTCTTTTGGCTGCCATTGGCTTGGGTATATTACTTTCAGTCAATGCGCTGTTGCTGGAGGAGTTCTCGTTCCATCTCTACCCAAGACTGCGCGATATTGTCGCCCTGTTTTTCACCGCTATCCTAGAAAATTTCGGTTACCGCCAGCTCATCAGTCTGTGGCGTTTGCTGGGATTGTGGCAATGGATGATGCCGGGCAAAGGTCATTGGGGAACGATGACACGCAAGGCTTCCTGGCAGCAGAAAAAATAACTACTTCCGGATGGTTCTCGCAATATGCAAGCTCGACTTATCGGATCATGGGATCCACTCAGATGTTGCTGGTGAGAATGTGTGATAACTCTTCACAGATAGATCCAGCCTGTGCTGATGGAATTACTGTGTGCGGAACGATTCCATGGTACTCGCAGGTTTTCGTCTGGAACGCCTTCTTCATTACTTTCTCCTAATGTACCTGCCACGGGAGGTCGGGGGTCGAGTGACCGATCCTTAAAATGGGGGGTGATGGCCTGCGAAAGCCGATATTTTCTGCTTGCTGGGCCCGGAAATGTAGATCAATCTGTGCCACTATAAAGTTATAAAAGAACATTAGGGTTTTCAGCTACTAATGATTGGATGCAGGAAAAGTAAGGGGAGGCTGGTTGCCACCGCGTTGATCCTGCTGGTTGCCGGGGATAGGCAGGCGGCGGCGGACGAGGTCCGTACCTTTAGCGTGCTCAACCAGCGCAGTGCGGTGCTCACGGCCCAGTACTGGAACCCGATTCTTCACTACGTGAG
>JANNJF010000844.1:0-1400 GCA_031405715.1 Gammaproteobacteria bacterium
CGCAAAGGCCGCACCCCGGGCGATACCAATTCTTACACCCGCCCCCCCCCCCTCTGGGAGGTGAGATGGGGTTGTCGCGGATGTCCGGGGGACATCCGCGCCGTCGAACGGGCGCACGTGGTTTTCGTGCGCCCCGGCGGGAATGGATGGGGTGAGGGCAACCGCGCGAACAGGGACTGCGGGTAGCGGCGGCGCAAGACGCGCCACCGCCTGTATGCGCTCCAGATCAACCTGTTCCGCAACCAGGCGTGCAATGGTATCGATCTTGACCTTGGCCTGAGCGGCCTCGTTGCTGGGCATGAGTCCGAGGTGACGCTCTACGATGGCCAGACGCTCATCGTGGTGTACCGCGCCGACGACTGGCACATCGGTATAGTGTTCGATGACCGCGCGCAGTTTGGACTCGTGCCGCGATCCGCCGAGTTGGTTGAGGATAACGCCGGTAATATTGATATTCCGGTCAAATGCCTGATAGCCCAGGATCAGCGGCGCGATTCCGCGTGTCATGCCGCGTGCATCGATGACCAGAACTACCGGTGTTTGCAGGAGTTCGGCGAGCGCGGCGTTGCTGTTGCTGCCATCCAGATCGAGACCGTCGTACAGTCCTTTATTGCCTTCGATGATACAGATGTCGGCCTGGTTGGATTCGGCGGTAAAGGTGGCAAGTATTTCATCGTGACCCATCAGATAGAAATCAAGATTATGGCAAGCACGGCCACTGGCCAGGCTCAGCCACATGGGATCGATGAAATCCGGACCTTTCTTGAAGGGTTGCACCGCCAGGCCACGGGCATGCAAGGCGGCACACAGGCCGATGCTGAGGGTGGTTTTGCCGGAGGACTTGTGTGCCGCGGAAATCAGTAAACGTTGCATGTTCTATCGGTCGCCGTGAACAATGTGTCTGTGCCGGAGAGTCCGATGGCGGCGTGCATGGGTGTCATGCCGGAATCCCAGTACATGCCATCAGATGTGTGCATGCCGTTACCTCCGCAGTGCAGCCACCCCGCCGGGGGCGGGGTGCTTAGGGGCTTTAGGCTGGTGCCGATGCGCTGGGGCTTTCCGCGACGCTGCTGGTGTGGTGTGGATCGACCGCGCTATCCGCCAGGCTGGTGGGCAGGAAAGGCAGGACCTTGATGGCGAAGGCGGTAATGCCGAGGGCCAGGGCGAATCCACCGATACCTAGCAGAAATTCAGGCAGGCTGGGTTGATAATTGGCCACCACGCCGTCATAGAAACTGCTGCTGACCTGCATGCCAGGGAACATTTCCAGCGGATAGGCCTGGCCGCCGATGATGATGACATACATCTGCATTAGACCGCCCAGCACCACCAGGATCGAGCTCAAGGCGATCACGCTACGCGACTTGCCCAGGGGGGAGTAGAGCAGCACCAGAGGCAGC
>JANNJF010000845.1:0-4797 GCA_031405715.1 Gammaproteobacteria bacterium
TTCGATTACATCGAAGTCTATTACAATCGGCGTCGCCTGCACTCGCGACTGGGGTATCTGTCACCCGAAACGTTCGAGGCACGTCGAGCGGCTTAATGCTAAACGGCTTAATGGGGTGTCCGGAGAAACGGGGTAAGATCATAGGGCGCGGCACGACGGAGGCCGCACCAACTTGAGGTCACAATTTGTGACCTCAAGTTGGTGAACTCCGCGCCGTTCAGTTGAAACATGGAATCGTCGGGAAAACGCTCGATATTCCGCGATCTCTTGACTGCCATGCTTTAGCTCCTTGTCGCGCTCTATGTTGAGGTGTGCGGCAAGGATGTGGTTATCTGAAATCTGACTCAACAGCGGATTATGTGGAATGGTTTCAGTTGTTGTAGCGGGAGTGAAGCTGACATGGAGTGCGGCGGCTTGCCGCCGCTTTGTAAAGCGGGAGCAAGCTCCCGCACTCCACATTGCGTGTCTCAACTTAAACGGAGGGTAGCTCTTGAGGTTGGGGATGTCGTGGCGTGGTCAGTGACGATACACCAGAAGCGCAGCACATGGGGTTAATGGGGCGGGTGGAATAGGAAAGTGGGAGCGAGTTCCCGAACATCGTGGAGAAGGACTTACGGTGACTCCGTCGGCAGTGGCGGCAACAACTTCTCCAACTGAACGATTAACACCGGGATATCATCGGCGACCGTCTTGTAGAGCAACTCATGATCTATCTGCCCATACTCGTGCGCCAGGATATTGCGCTGGCCGATGATCTGGCGCCAGGCTACGTTGGGATGGGCTGCGGTATACGTGTCGGACACGCGACGGGCGGCCTCGCCGATAATCTCAACCTCGCGTTCCATGGCGAGCAACAAAACACGATTCTTCAAAAAAGCCTTCAGCCCCTGCCCCGCCATCAATTCCACGGCCTCCCTGGCGGCTTGTAGCATATCCCCCTGCAGCATAATACAGGTACGCAGCATCCCGATCTTCAGGCTGCATACAACTCCTCCATGTCCTTTTCGATGGAACGGCGACGGTAAGGATTTTTCAGGATGGCGGATGTCGCCACATCCACCTTGCGCCCGCCGAACAACCCGGATAATGCCTTCTGCAGTTCAACCATCCCGCCCAGCGAGGGTGACTTACCCGGCTCGAATTCCACCAGCAGATCGATGTCGCTGTCGGGCTCAAGTTCGCCTCGCGCCGCGGAACCGAAGAGCCTTAAGCGCAGAATGTGATAGCGTTGTGCCAGCTGCCGCAAGGTCTTGCGTGAAACGCGGATCTTCCGCCCGATGATAATGTCATTGGCATTTTTCATGGTGGCTATCCCTGACTGCCTGAGCCGAGGTCGACCATTTTGTTGACATCAACAAAAAGGTCGACAGAGGGTGTGACCGGAGACCTCACAGGGCGAACTTGTAAGTAAGACTTAATAGTTGCCGCCACCCGCGCGTTTGAGCTGTTCATCGTCGAGCGCGAAGCCATTGACGAGGTATTCTCGCAGTCGCTGTGTGGCCCAGATGCGGAACTGGACGCCGCGATGGGATTTGACGCGATAGCCGACTGAGATGACGACATCGAGGTTGTAGTGGGCGACGTCGCGCTCAACCTGCCGTTTGCCCTCGGACTGAACTATCCGGAAATTCCGGAGAGTTGGCTCGGGGGCAAGTTCGCCTTCCTCGTATACGTTGCGAATATGCTCGCTGATGGTGCGAACGTCTTTCTGGAACAGTTCAGCCATCTGCTTTTGGGTCAGCCAGACCGTTTCACCCTGAAACTGTACCTCCAGCCGTGTTTGGCCGTCCTCGGTCTGGTAGAGGAGGATTTCGCCACCCGGCGGGGTGTTCGTTGTCTGTCATGGTGTGCATTCCATGGCGTTTTTGATGTCGCTCTGCATGCGGTTACGCTACCAGGTTCTTGTTTCATTCTTCAGTAACGGATCGGTCATGTCGACCGAAGATGGTGCTCGGACTTTGGCATTATGGAATTAAGTGTCAAGCGGAACAACAACCGAGATGAATCGTATCAGGTGCGGTTGGAGGGCGGCTGTGAGGAATGGGTGGATGGGGGGGGCGATGGTTGGGGTGGGGTTTGGGCGTGAATACTTGGAATGGAGGAAGGCCGGATGGGGTTTTGTTGAGGTCCGGGGGTGGCTGTGAGCGGCGGCTAGCCACGGGAGTGCCCGGGTCACGGCGCTGCCCGCGGCCGATGCCGATAATCCCAAGGCGGCATGGGCCGGCTGTCCTGCCAAAGACCCACCCGTTCCCGGCGTGCCTGGCCCTCCGCCTGCGCATAGTCCGCGCGCTCCTGCGACGGTTGGCCGGCGGCGTAGCGCAGGTAATGCCAGGCATACCCTGCGCGCAGCTGTTCGAGATTCATGTCTCCCCCTTCGAACTCCACCCGGCCGAGGAGGCGCTGATATTTGTCGCGTTTCTGCCAGTGGATGGTCACGTCCTTGCCCGCCACCCGTTCCGCCAGGTGCTTGCGGGATGCCTGGCCATAGGGCTGATGGGATTCCGGGGCGTCGATCCCCGTGAGGCGGATACGGTATTGAACGTGCGTGGCATCGAGCACGGTGAGCGTGTCCCCATCGTGCACGGACACCACCCGGCCGAGCAGCGCCTGCGCCGCGGCAGGGCCGCTGGCCAGCAGCAGGATAACCAATGAAAAGGGGGTAAGGACGCCGGCGATTGCCCGAGCAAGACGTGATGGCCGTTCCTTGGCCGCGAAGCTCCCGTGGGGAACGAGAAGGTGCGGCATACACCAAAAGAGTAGCACATGGGGGTATTCTTAATAGTTTGGCTGAGGGGGAGTGTGTTGGTTGGCGGTTACCCGCCGACCTCAGAATGTGAGGTTCATATCCGCCACCACGACCACTTCCTTATAATATTTTGCCGGGTCGGCAACTTTTACACCGTCCACCAGATCACGCGGCGTCATCTCAAACAAGGAAATATTCAACGGACAAGCGAGCACCGTGGCGCCCTCCGCGATCAGCATGACGAAGAGGTCTTCAATCATCGGTAGCCCCATGTCGTCCATCTTTTTCATCACGGCGTCGCCAACCTCCGGTGGTGCGTCGGGCAGACATTTGAGTGTCTGTACCTTATCCTTGTGCACGGCATTGATCCCGCGCGAGCCGAAGAAGATCGTCACCTTCGAACCTTCGCGCAACAAGCTGAGCGCGGTCATCAAGGCATTAAATACCTGACACAGTTCATCATGAAAACACATGACGGATACATTCTTGCTTACCTTCGGCATAAAAACTCCTTTGCTCACTTTAAAAGCATTAGTGCTTGAATGATCCCTCTTGTACTACTCCCTGAACTCCACGCGCGAACAGGGCAAGGTACGAGCCACCGTCTGATGCCGCACCGAGGTCGCAACTCAGTGGCTCTTCTGGCTCTCCCCTGCCACGCCTTCCTCCACCGGCAGGCCGGCCGTCTTCCATTCCGGAAAACCGTCTTCCAAACGGCGGGCGCGGAACCCATGGGCGCGCAACTGTGACACCGCCTCGAAGGCCAGTACGCAATAGGGACCACGGCAATAGGCCACGACCTCCTGATCGTGCGGCAATCCCTCAAGGTGCGTGATGAGTTCCTTGACCGGAATGTTAAGCGCGCCCGGCACATGTCCGGCCGCGTACTCCTCCGGCGGGCGCACGTCGAGTACCGTGACCTCGCCTTCGGCCGCGCGCTTGAGCAGGTCGTTACGCGAGATCGGATCGAGACCGTCCTTGGTGGTGAGATAGGTGCGCACGATGCGCTCCACCTCGGCAGACTGCTTCTCGGCAATTTTCTGCATCACGCCCAGGAGCTCGGAGACGTCCGCATCCGCCAGCCGGTAGTGCACATGCAGACCCTGCTTGCGCGTGGCCACGAGACCGACCTGACGCAGTTGCTGCAGATGCTGTGAGGTATTGGCCACGGACAGGCCGGTCACCCCGGCGAGCGACTCGACCGTGCGTTCGCCCTGGGCGAGAAATTCCAGCAACTCCAGACGATGGCCGCTGGCGAGTGCCTTGCCGACACGGGCGAACTGCTCGAACAACTGCTTCTTGAAACTGGGTCTTGACATCACTGGCCCCTCCTGTCTATTATTCAATTGAATTATTGAATAGTTTGGGCTGGATGTCAACCCTGGCGGCCGGTCTGAAGCACCTGATCATTAACAGTTTTTCCTACAGATTAAAGAGGTTGATGCATGAAAGCGCTCTTGCTGCACGAACCGGCGATCCGCCTCGGTTTCTTTTTTGGCGTTTTCGCGATCATGGCCTTGTGGGAAGTCCTGGCGCCGCGGCGCGCCTTGGGCGCCTCCAAGACCTGGCGCTGGACCAATAACCTGGGCATCGTGTTCCTTAATACAGCACTGGTGCGGGTGATCTTCCCCACCACCGCCGTGGCGCTGGCCCTCACCGCCGAAACCCAGGGTTGGGGCGTCCTGAATCAGTTCGCCCTGCCCGCATGGCTGGCGGTCGCCGTGGCGGTCCTGACCCTCGACTTCGCCATCTGGCTGCAACACGTCGTGTTCCATGCGGTGCCGGCCTTGTGGCGCCTGCACCGCATGCATCACGCCGATCTCGATTACGACGTCACCACCGGCGCGCGTTTCCATCCCATCGAAATCCTGCTGTCCATGCTGATCAAATTTTCAGCCATTCTGGTGCTCGGCCCGCCGGCGGTGGCGGTGCTGATCTTCGAGGTGGTGCTGAACGCCACGGCCATGTTCAATCACGGCAACGTGCGTCTGCCCCTCGGCCTGGACCGGGTGTTGCGCCTGCTGCTGGTCACGCCGGACATGCACCGCGTG
>JANNJF010000846.1:0-2075 GCA_031405715.1 Gammaproteobacteria bacterium
GGTTTGTGCCTCCCCGAAGGGGGCCCGAAGTGCGCGGGGGAGAGGGGACTTGTTCAGGGGTTCCTTAAGGAAAAAACCACGATGAAACTCATTTACCTTGCCTTCACCCTGGCGCTGCTGCTGCTGAACCTGGCGGGCGTGACGCTCATCACCCGCCGCTGGCTGCCGCCTTTTGCCCTGGCGCGCTCCGTCGGCATTCTACTGATCTGCCTCGTGCTGTTTTTTTTCGAACATTTTATCGGCCTGGGTCAACTTACCTGGGTGTGGCCCATCACCACGCTGGTGTCTGTAATGCTGCTCTATCGGCAACGGGCACAGCTGGCCGGGTCCGGCTTCTGGTGGGCAGAGGGCGTGTTCTATCTGGCGTTCTTTTATGTGTTTGCCTGGAAGTTCGCCTTCCCGACGATCTATCCGTCGTCCGAGCGGGTCACCGATCTCTACTTCATCGCCAATTATCTCGACGGCAGCCGCCTGCCGCCCTTGGACAATTGGTATCCGCCGCACCTGTTCAATGACTACTACGCGTTCCAGCACTACGCCGCGGCACTCATGGGTCGCATCTTCGGGCTCGATCCCGGTCACACCTATAACATCGCCTTTCCGCTTTTGATGGCGCTGCCGATGACGCTGGCCTGGGAGTTTGCCGGGCGTTACGTCAAGCGCCGGCCGGCGCGCTGGTTGTTGCTGGTGGCACTGGTAAGCGGGGGAACCGGTATCTCACCCTTGACCCACTTGATCATACATAGCGAGGACCCGCTGCCGGCGGCAAAGATCGAGGCCGATGCCAGCGAGCGTATGCTGACCAGCCAGCGTTTCAGCGGCGTCCTGGATCTCAGCGTCAACACGCCCCTGGGTGAGGCATTGTTCCCGCACCTCAAGCCGGAACAGAAACCCACGCCGGATTTCGAGCCGCGGGAACTGCAGATGGAGAGTTACGGCTATCAGATTTTTCTCGGCGATTATCACCCGCCCCTCGGCGGCTTTTTCTTATTGTTGCTGGCCCTGGCCCTGATGGGCGCGATCGAGGCCCAGGCGGTCGGCCGCCTCGGGCAGGCGCTGCTCGCCGCCACGCTGCCCGTAGTGATGGTGACCAACACCTGGGTGTTCCCGCTGCAAGGTCTGCTGCTCATGGGCTGGATCGGCTATCGTACCTGGCAGAAAAATCCCCCCGACTGGCGGTGGCTGGTGGGCGGCGGTCTGGCGGCCCTGGCCCTGGTCTATCCTTTTCTCGCCGACTTCGCGGTCAACGCCCAGAATACCCCGATCCGCTTTACCGCCGCCCTGGACCACACACCGTTCGATCGCTTTATCGGTCAACATTGGCCACTGCTGGTGCTGATGATCCTGTCTTTGTTCAACCCCAGCGCGCGCAAACTCAGCATCTCCATGGCCATCACCTTCGGCCTGATCCTGCTGATCTCCGAGTTCGTGTACGTCGACGATCCCACGGTCGGCAAGTACGAACGTTCCAACACCACCATGAAGTGGTGGGGCTGGGTCTGGTGTGGCGGCCTGGTCAGCCTGGGCGCGCTGTGCCTCGGCAGCGGCGCACGCCTGGTGCGCTGGACGGCGGGCATCACGCTGCTGCTGGTCAGCGTGTATGCCTATGATGTGGGGCGTTACTACGCGGTCACCGGCAAGGGCGACCTGGGCCACCTTTCCGGTCATCACTGGCTGACACAAGACCCCGCCACCCGGGACATGATCAAGTATCTCAAGGACGCACCCCAGGGCATTGTGCTGGAAAACGAGTACGGCAATGCCTACACCAACACCACGTTGTACGCGCTGTTCACCGGCAAACCCGCCCTGCTCGGCTGGCCTCTGCACCTGCTCACGTGGCGCGGCGATGTGCCGGATGTGTGGGCGCTCAACACCCAGATACAGACTTTTTACGCCGGTACGCTGCCCGACAGCCTCGACTGGTTACTGGCCAATAAGGTGCGCTACGTGGTCTGGAGCGCTACGGAAAACGGCAAAGATCCTCAGGCCTTCGACCGTATCCGCCAGCAGATCGGCAGTCGCTACCAATGGAAGGAGTTCTATGTGGCCGGCGACTACCGCGTCGGCCTGTG
>JANNJF010000847.1:0-5735 GCA_031405715.1 Gammaproteobacteria bacterium
CTAGCGGTGATCGGTGTGGTAACAGCGCGGCGACATGTGCTGTTCTGGTTGATCGCCGCGTTGATTGCTGTGCAATTTTGGTCCACCAGACCTTGAAGCCCGGCCGGGCCATCACGCTATGCTGAATGGCGAAGAGGCCCAGCAACACGACATTGACGAGCAGGGCCTCGCCGAGCGGCCCGGACGGCCCCGAGTCGATCGACTTCGGAACCAACAGGTTGCCGACAAAACCGATGGCATACAGGAAGCTTGCAAGAAATACTGCGTAGCTGATCACACCGTACAAGAAACCAATCATTCGCATGGTTCCTCCTCTCCAATTTGCTTACTGAATACGCCCCTACAATTCGGACACTCGGGATCAGGGATAGCGGCACGTCAGCGTCGACGTCCCCTGGAATCCGTCGTCAGACCGGCCCACGAGCGTTTCGGCGACAAGCCGTCGAATTGTTTGCAAATCATCGGCAGCGACAATGGCTTTCTCTATTGCATAACTTGGCTTCCGATTTAATGCAAAGTCTACGGCGATTGCAGTGCGCGTCTGTGAGAAAATGCACAGAATTTCGTTTTCGTGCGGTTTGCCCGGCTACGGACGCTTCTGAAGGGAATAGCATGCGTTATCGAGGACAGAAACAACGTATTTCAGGATACTTGCGCGTCTTCCGGCTAGAGCGTCTTTTCTGTTTTGTGATTTAAGCCCGTTTGTTCTGCTGCCGACCGCACAATGTCGCGGAAAAGGTGTGAAAAGGAGAATATTTTTTAGACCATCGCCAAAGACAACGATGCTTGCCTATTTTTAAATCCCTCCGTCCCCGTTTCCCCCGTTTCCGAAATGCGGGAGCGAGCTCCCGGTTAATGTGTGGCGCTCTACCTACTGGCCATTATAGAAAGCGGCGGCAAGCCGCCGCACTCCGTACTTCCACCGCAGTACTATCCATCCGGGGCTGACAAGGCCGCAACACCGCGTTATAGTTGACCTCTTTCGTCGGGAATCAACCATGACACACACCACCTCGGAACATACCAATCGCTTAATCACCGAAACCAGCCCCTATCTGCTGCAACACGCCCACAATCCGGTGGACTGGTATCCCTGGGGCGAGGACGCCCTGGCCCTGGCGCGGCGCGAAGACAAACCCATCCTGCTGTCCGTGGGTTATTCCGCCTGCCACTGGTGTCATGTCATGGCGCACGAATCCTTCGAGGATGATGCGGTGGCGGCGGTGATGAACGACCTGTTCGTGTGCATCAAGGTGGATCGCGAAGAACGCCCGGACCTGGATCGCATCTATCAACTCGCGCATCAGATGCTGGCGCAGCGCCCCGGCGGTTGGCCGCTGACCATGTTCCTCACGCCGGACGATCACACACCGTATTTCGGCGGTACTTATTTCCCCAAAGAAGCACGGCATGGCCTGCCGGCCTTTACCGATCTGCTGCAACGCGTGGCGGGTTTCTATCGCGATCGGCGCGAGGCCATACAACAACAGAACGCCGCGGTGCACGATGCCTTCCGCCGCAGCCTGCCCGTGGCGGCGGCCGGCGATCTCCCCCTCGACCCGGCGCTGCTGGATCAGGCACGCAGCGAATTGGAACAGCAATACGACGCGGAGCACGGCGGCTTCGGCAAGGCGCCGAAGTTTCCCCATCCCACCAGCATCGAGCGTTGTCTGCGGCACTGGGCCAGGGCGGTGAACAATGATGGTAACGATCTGACTGCGCTCACCATCGCGCGGCACAGTCTTAACGCGATGGCCAGCGGGGGCGTCTACGACCAGTTGGCCGGCGGCTTCTGTCGTTATTCCGTGGACGACTACTGGATGATTCCGCATTTCGAGAAGATGCTGTACGACAACGCGCAGTTGTTGCCGTTGTACGCCGATGCCGCGCTGGCCCTGGACGACGCGCTGTTCCGGCGCATCGCCCTGGATACCGCCACTTGGGTGATGCGCGACATGCAGTCGCCCGCGGGCGGCTATTACTCCAGCCTCGACGCCGACACCGAGGGCCACGAAGGCCGTTACTACGTGTGGCAGCGGGAGGAGGTCAAACAATTGCTGAGCCCGGAGGAATACGCCGTGGTGGCGCCACACTACGGCCTCGAGCGTGCGCCGAACTTCGAGAATGAGGCGTGGAATCTGCATGTGTTTCAGGATACCGCTACCCTTGCTAAAGACCTCCACCTGGAGCCTGTGCAGATCGATGCGCGGCTTACCAGCGCGCGGCGTAAACTTATTGCCGCGCGTGCGCTGCGCGTGGCGCCGGGGCGGGATGAAAAAATCCTCACGGCGTGGAACGGGCTCATGATCAAGGGCATGGCGCACGCCGGCCGGTTGCTGGGGCGGGAGGATTGCATAGCCTCGGCGGCGCGCGCGGTGGATTTTGTGCGCGCACAGTTGTGGCGGGACGGGCGCCTGTTGGCCACGCATAAGGATGGCAAGTCGCATCTCAACGCCTATCTGGATGACTACGCGTTTCTTATGGACGGTGTGTTGGAACTATTGCAGGCGCGTTGGCGCGATAGTGACATGCAGTTTCTGCTGGAACTGGCGGACGCGCTGCTGGCGCACTTCGAGGATAATGATCAGGGGGCCTTCTATTTCACCGCCGACGATCATGAAAAACTTATTCATCGACCCAAGCCTGCGAGTGATGAGGCGATTCCCGCGGGTAACGGGGTGGCGGCGCAGGTGCTGCTGCGCCTCGGTCACCTGCTGGGGGAGACCCGTTACCTGGATGCGGCGGAACGCACGTTGAAGGCCTTGTATCAGGATATGGCGCGTTACCCCTCTGGCCACAATGCGTTGCTGAACGCGCTGGAGGAATACCATACGCCGGCGCAGACGGTGGTGTTACGCGGAACGCAGGTGGCCATGCAGCCGTGGATAGTCCGTTGTCAGCAACGCTATGCGCCGCGGCGTGTGTTGCTGGCCATACCGGACAGCGCCACGACGTTGCCCGGGGTATTGGCGCAGCGTGTTGCAAAGAATGCGGTTACCGCCTATGTTTGCACAGGCCACACGTGTTCCGCGCCGATCGCTGCGCGCGCGGAGCTGGACGAGGCGTTAAAAACAACGGAAGTCAGCGTGTCCCCGTGAGGTTGATAGCGCCGGGCACACGCCGGCGTATATTAAGAATCCGGGTCGAGCGGGCCCCACCATCGGATCAGACACCCATGCGCGAAATCAATCCGGACGATCTGGATGAGATGATCGAGAACCACGATGCACCCCTCATCGTGGACACCCGTACGGCGGAGGAATTTGCACACGCGCATATTCCCGGCGCGCTGCATATCCCCGAGAGTGGCATGCAAAACGCCGTTGACCCCTACGGCGATCAACGCGAGGCGGCGCTGGCGCGTGCAGATACCCGCGCTATTGTGGTGTATAGCAATCGGGGTGAGCGTAGCGCGGCGGCCGCGGCGGTGTTGGATCGGTTGGGGTTTTCTAATGTCTATACGCTGGTCGGCGGGATTGAGCAGTGGCGGCAGGCGGGCATGGCGGTAGTGAGTGGTTGACGTTGGGTTTTTGGTTTTGGGTTTTCCAGTGTAGATTTTCAACGCCCCGTCAGAGCTCGCTGAGCACCGCAGCCCCACCGGGGGATTTCCGCGAGCACTGTTTGAGTAACGCCATCGACAGTGGCGTTACGAGTTGCGCAGCGGCCCGGTGGGGCGAGGAGCACAGGGGACCGCGCGTCTTTTGCGCGGCGAGCGATCGGGTGCCCTTCTCTTTTGGTTACTTTTCTCTTGGGCAGGCAAGAGAAAAGTAACCCGCCTGCGGGGCGGGACCCGCATTTAGCCTTGCAAGCCGCGCGCTAGCGCGACAACCATGACACGCGCGACATTAGAATAGACGTTGGGCATTGCACCCCCATCCTAGCCTTCCCCCTGTAAGGGGGAAGGGACGCGCGATTATTTTGGAGCGTACCAGTGTTGATGCCAAATCCCTTTGGGCGAGGGGCCGGGCGGGGGACCCGCTATTAAATTAACCTTGAGGGCCACACGGTGGCCCGATCAACAAGAAATACTACAGCGATAAAGCATATAGCAGCAGCAACCTCGCGCTAAGACAGCAGCAACAACCTACACCAGCGCATGCCCGAAGCTTTCTTTGTAACGCACCCCAAAGGCATCCCGATCAAACGTATGGTTCTGCGTACCATGCTGCTCGATCTTGATGGCGCCGAGTAGTGCCGCCATGCGTCCAGTGACTTCCCAGTCCATGCCCTTGGCGATGCCGTACAACAGGCCGGCCCGATAAGCGTCGCCACAGCCGGTGGGGTCCACCAGCGGGCCGGTCTTGGCCGCAGGGATCGCATGCACCTTGCCGCCCACATGAATGTCCGAACCCTCCCCGCCCTTGGTCACGATCATCGCCTCGACCTGTGCGGCCAGTTGCTTGAGGGACTTGCCGGTCTTCTCCTGCAGCAGCTTGCACTCGTAGTCGTTGAGCGTGAGGTAGGTGGCCTGCTCGAGGAAGGTCATCAGCTCGGTGCCGCTGAACATGGGCATGCCTTGGCCGGGATCGAAGATAAACGGAATTTTACTGTCGGCAAACTGGCGCGCGTGCTCCATCATGCCGTCGCGGCCATCCGGCGAGACGATGCCGAGTTTGATGCCGTCCGCCTGGCTGACGGTGTTGATGTGGGAATGGCCCATGGCGCCGGGGTGGAAGGCGGTGATCTGGTTGTCATCCATGTCGGTGGTGATGAACGCCTGGGCGGTGAAGGTGTTGGGCACCACCGTGACGTGCTTGCGCGGTACGCCGCAGCGGTCCATCCACGTGGCATAGGGCGCGAAGTCCTCGCCCACCGTGCCCATGGGCTGGACGTTGCCGCCGAGTAAATGCAGATTGTAGGCGATATTACCGGCACACCCGCCGAACTCCCGGCGCATCTTCGGCACCATGAAGGACACATTCAGGATGTGCACCTGGTCCGGCAGGATGTGTTTTTTGAACTGGTCGGGAAATACCATGATGGTGTCGTAGGCGAAGGAGCCGCAAATCAGGGTGGTCATGGTGGCTAGTGTCCGGTTGGGGTGGCAGGGTTTTTAAGGGAATGCCGGTCTTTTATGTTTTTTTGCGTTTCACTGCAAGCCTTTTCGCCCAAACCGGGGGGAATATCGCTGTGACCATAGCAAATACAGCGGAAATTCGTTAGAATCCGACCGCCTTTCCGCACTACCTGCGGCGTCCGCCTCCGGATCGCCCGCCTTGAATCAAAGGAGTCCGAGTCCCACCTCGCTATGGAAAAGTTTCTCGCCGCCGCGTCCTGCAGTATTTTCTGGCCACGTGTTTTCCCCTTTCTACGCTGGTTGCCCCTGGTCACCCGCGACACCCTCAAGGCCGACCTCATCGCCGGACTCACCGGCGCCGTGGTGGTCCTGCCCCAGGGCGTGGCCTTTGCCTTGATCGCCGGCATGCCACCGGTGTATGGCCTGTACACCGCCATGGTACCGCCCATCATTGCCGGCCTGTTCGGCTCCTCGCGCCATCTGATTTCCGGCCCGACCACCGCCATTTCCATCGTGGTGTTCGCCACCATCAGTAAGTATGTCGAACCCGGCAGCCCGCAATTCATCAGCATGGCCCTGACCCTGACCTTCCTGGCGGGCGTCTACCAGCTGGCCCTGGGGGTGCGCCGCGCTGGACGCAGCAGATGGCGCACGGCCTGCACCCGCTGCTCGAGTCGGGCATCCTGCTGACCGCGGTGGCGGCGGTGGCCTTGAACGT
>JANNJF010000848.1:0-5583 GCA_031405715.1 Gammaproteobacteria bacterium
GGCGAGCAGGCGACGATGTTCCTGCTCGATCCCAGCGGCAATGCACTGGAGTTCAAGGCCTTCGCCGATCAGGCACAGATCTTTGCTAAAGGCCCTTGAGTGTCGCACTGCTCCTTGCGTCGCTCGTACCGGAACACCCGCGTAAGTTACGCCCGATCGATAACATCACTCACGGGCAGTGCGGACTAGCGACGGACGTGACTGTTTATGTTTCCAATACGCGCGCGTCAGTCACTTCCACATGTTCGAAATGATCCCGCAGATTCCATAGCGCCCGACGGGCAGCGGCTTTTTCCAGATTCTCTACCTTGGGCCCTCGTTCCACCGAGGACGCCACCAGATCGAGTCGTACGCTGTTGGGAAAATAATGGCGTGCCAGCGCCTCCAAGGCATCCGCTTGGTGCAGACTGACTCGGGGTAGCATAAACGCGGGGCTGGTGATGCGCTTGATGACAACCTGGGAAAAGAACGGGACCAGGTGATGCTGGACTTCACGCCGCACCGAGTCGCGTACCATTCTGGCCAGGTCAGTGGCCGCCGCGAGGAGCTTGGGATCCACACTGGGCTGGTCGACGAAATAATCCAGGGCCGGAAAGTAACCCAGGTGGCGCTCGCGGACAAACGCGTCAACCGCCTTGGCGAGGTCGCCACCAAAGGATGCGGCGATGGCGCCTTGATGCTGCTTGAGGTAGGACGGCGTTACGACGATGTGTAACGTCAACGCAATACGCGCAATGATAATGGAGCGGGAGTTGATCAAACTGGCTGGAGCCGCGCTGACAAAACGCGTCGCGACGGGTCAATCATCCCGCGCAACGGGCCGGCTTGCATCGGTGATCCATTCACTCCAGCTGCCCGCATACAGTCGGGCGCCTTTGAGCCCTGCGTGTTCCATGGCCAGGATGTTATGACAGGCGGTCACGCCGGAACCGCACATCTGGATAACCTGTTCCGGTTTTACGTCGTCGAGCATGCCGGTATACAACTCGCGCAACTCATCCTCCGGCAGGAACTTGCCGCTGATATGCAGATTGTCTTCAAACGGTAGATTAATCGAACCGGGGATGTGGCCGGCGACCCGATCCAGCGGCTCGATCTCACCATTGAATCGTTCCTCGGCACGGGCATCGATGACCAGCCTATCGCTCTGCATCACTGCCTGCTGCACGCTTTTACTATCCACCCACAGTGCCGGGCGCAGATGCGGCGTGAAGCTTGTCGTCTGTATGGCGGAAACCTCCGAGGTCAGCGGGTGGCCTTCGCGCTGCCACTTAGGCAAACCGCCGTCCAGCAAGGCCACTGCATCGTGGCCCAGCCAGCGCAGCAACCACCACAGACGCGCTGCCATGGCGCCAAAACTGTCATCGTAGACCACCACTTGTTTGTGATTGTCTATACCCCATTGCCCAAGCCGTTGCGCCAGCACGGCGGGATCCGGCAGCGGGTGTCGCCCACTGGTGGGTGTGACCGGTGATGATAGATCGTTATTAAGATGGGCGTAACGCGCACCGGGAATATGACCCTTCTGGTAGGCGCGCAGGCCCGCGTCCGGATCAGACAGACTGAAACGGCAATCCATCACCACCCATTCGGGATCGTGCAGATGCAGCGCCAGCACGTGGCAGTCGACGATGGTTTTATACATTGAAGGCAGTGGCAAGTAGCAAGTGAACAAGTAGCAAGTAACAAAACACGTATACTTGATTTTACTTGCTACTTGCTACTCGCTACTTGCACCTGAAGTTATCAATATCCGCCCTTGCGCATGCTTTCCGGCAAGCCGGCGATCTTGCCGGCCTGCTTGGACGGATTGCCCGGGAACAGGTCAAACACCGCCTTCTGGTCGACCTTCTTGTCCGGCCACTTGTCCTGCATCGCCTTGACGATGGCGCGGTTGTTGGCGAGCTCCGCATTGTGATTGAAATAGCGGTCACGCAAGAATTCGATGAGGTCCCAGTGCGCCGGCGTCAGGGTGATGCCCTCATGCTTGGCGATCTCGCTGGCGACGTCTTTATCCCAGTCCTCTAGATTTTCGAGGTAGCCCGATGCGTTGGTTTCCAGTGTCTTCCCATTTACTTCGTATGCCATGAGTCATTACCCCTAGATGCTTGATGTTAAATGTTGGCGGTTACCTATCACGGCCAGACAGCGACAGGCTCATTCCTGTTTCTGTCTGACTTCGCTGATATCCTTGTGCGGAATAAACAGGCCGCAACCCAATTGACGCCATGGGCCAAGGCCATGTTGCTGCAATTTTACCGAATCTTCGACCTCCATGTCAGCTAGCATGAGGCTGCGTGTGTGGATCGTCTTGCCAGGGGTACTAATAAGCTTCCCCAGACCACACATCATCTTCTTGGGCTTGATCCCCAGGGCCTCGAGCTGCTGCAGGGCGGTCTGCATGAAACTGTTTTCATCGTCGTTATCGTCCGCAACAATATAACGCGAAAATAGCGTCGTCAAACAGCTTAAGGGGCGCACCGACGACGCCCCCACTTCCAGGGGATGTCCACCGACGTCCACGGACTGACCGCTCAATGACTCGGCATCCCCCAGCCGATGCTGGGGAACCCGCAGCACCAGCTTGGTGCGGCGTGACAAATAGAGAAGATCATTGGCATTCTCCGGGCGTATCCAGCCGTTGCCCGATTCGGCCACGTGGATCGTGTGTATCCCGGCGAGCGCTTCGTCGTCCAGCCACGGCAAGGCACGCCGCAAGGCCTGGTGCAGGGCATGGGCGTGATCCACCGGCAGCGCACGACAGCGGATGCTGTAGGAGATATCCACCACGTCGTCCGGAACGACGTAGGCCTGCTCTCCCTGTTTGTCATTGTCCCAATACATCGTCAGTTCACCGGTAGTTTTTCGCGCAAGGCATCGCGATCGATCCACCACTCGTCCTGCACCAGTACGTCCACCACATTGCGCAGACGCGGTAGAAACAGCGCCGGGTCGTTGAGCTCGAGCTTCTGGAACCACCGATCGAAATCCTGCTGGCTCTGGACACCGCTATGGCGGCGCGCGGTCGCCGCCAGCATCTGGTTGGTATAGAACAACAGATTTTCACGGGGCTTGCCCTCGGGCGCGCGCATATCCACCACGTAGTGCGCGACGATGGCGGCCACCGCGGCGCCATCGGAATCCGGTGGCGTATCGTCGATGACATGCTGCAGCATGGCGACGGTCAATTCCGGGTCGATGGGGAAGGTCACCGCCAGCCAGATGCCCTGCCCCAAGGCCGGCAGCGATTCCGGCTGGTCGGCAAGAAACAGGATTTCGCTGGCCTGCACCGCGCCTTCCCAGTCCTCGGCCGCGGTATAGATGTCGAACGCCTCCCGGGCGCGGTCCCAGGCCTCCGGAAAACGCTCCAGATCGATCAGCGCGCGCCCGCCCGCCAGCAGCAGTTCAGCGCGCTGCACCGGCGCATAACCCGCGGGCAATTCGATCAGCTTCTGATCGATTTCGGCAAGCCGCTGCTCGCGTAGCACCAGGGACTCCTGTGTGTCCTCGGCGCTGTCCATGTCCAACAGCGCGCCATCTTCTTTCAGGTATTTCATTGCTAGCCTTTGCTCTCTAATTTTGGGTTGGGCTGCTGCCCGTTACTGCTCAGCGTGTCAGTCGCGCGTGCGTCCCACCGGATCGATGGAACTGATGCCGACAAACGCCGCTTCGAGCCGGTCTTCCCAGTTGGTCGGTGTGTCGGGGTACGGCGGCTTCACGTCGATGCGAAAAAAAATCTCGCCGCCCTGGGCGCGCTGCTGTACCACGGTAATCAGCTGCTCGAAGGTCTCGATATCGTGGTGCTGCATTAATACTTCACTTAAATGGAGCATGCTGGGACCTTTATCAATCAGGGCTAAGATCAAATATTTCGTTCAGGTGGGTGTGGGCGATGCGGTCAAAATACCGGGCACGGTATATCAGCCTTCGCATGCCCGTGTCCACATCATCCCTGAATCCCGTGCGGTTATGCAGCACGTTATTGCACAGCAGGCCCTGACCCGCTGCCAGTCGATGAGTAAAAAGGTAGGACGAGCCTGCGGCCAGCAGGTCCTGCAGAAAAGCCACGGCCTGGCCCGTGATCGTATCCTGTTTCCACTCGATACTACGGGTGCGCGCGGTATACCGCATATGCAGTGATCCCGTGGACGGGTCGACGGAAAAAACCGGCCCGGATTGCGCTGCACGTGTCTCGCTACCGGATTCCGTGTTGGCCGGTATGGTCATGACATCGGGTGCCAGCAGGGCACGCACATAGTCTGGGTTGGCATCGCGTAACAGGGCATAGACGATTTCGTAGTCCAGCAGTTCGTTGCTGCCGCCCTCGGCGGCGGGCGCTACGCAGTGCAAGGCAAACGCGCGGATCGTGTGCGCTGGCATGTTGTAGTACCCATCGCTGTGCCACAGCAGGCGCTGGTTGGAGTACGGGATATAGCCACGCGTGGATTTTCCCGGCACCACCTGCAGGGACGTTACGCCATCTTCATCCGCCAGCAGGTTGTTATCTAAATGCCGCAAACCGAAACGCTCACCCAAGGCGCGAAACAAATCCTTATCGAGGGCCTTGCCACCCGTACAGGAATAGATCACCATATTTGCTTTACGGATAATCCGTTGCAGCTTGCTGATTTCAGCAAGGGTGGGGGTGCTGGGATCGGCAACCTCGACCACCAATGCCTCCGCGCTGGCAGGATAGCCGTCCAGTTTCCAATCACGCCAGCGACGATATAGTGCGTCGTCATCCAACAAGAACGGGCTGGGGGAAGCCGCGACAGAAACGGGGCGTGTGTTCATCAAGGCTGGCATTCCATGGTTAACAGTCGCCGGTAGAGCATCGGTCGGTGCCTATTCCGTGTTGGAAGACTTACGGGGCTCATTAATGTATGGCTCTTAGGGCGGGCACGCTTCATTAACCATTTTAGGGACTTTGGGGGACGGAGCAAAGCGATTCAAGTCATCGGGTCCACGCCTGCGCACGCCTCTGTATTTACATGTTCTTACTTGAAGTGCTTTAATAGAATTATCATAATAATCATTGATTTTAAAGCGATTTTTTTGAAACATGCGGGATAAACTTAATCACCTTGGCGGCGCGCATATATCTCTTATGGGGGGTATCGTGCATAAACCCTCCCCCTAATGAACGGTTTTTATTTACTGCCCAAGGCGACTAGACTCCCGCAGCTGAAAAAATTGCGGTGCTGGTGTTAGGATAGGCAGCTTCCAGACGAGGCAATGTTAGCCCTCTCCACTGGAAACCAGATGTCTTGCTTTATCCCAGCCTGAATTCATGCCTGTCCCGTTTAGCCCTATGGCGGGAACAGGTCGATTTAAAATAGGTTCATAGTCCTTCTTACGATAGGAGGTTGTCCCGATGGCCCAGAACAAACCGAAGAATCCGGAAAAACATTCCACGTTTCTCCCGAAAGACAAGAAGTCCACCAAGCCGTTCCACAAAACCCCCATGCTGGACCAGCTGGAAAGCGGTCCGTGGCCGAGCTTCGTTACCGGCCTGAAGCGCCTCGCGCACAACAACAACATGACGGTTGACCTGATGGGTCAGCTGGAGCACTCGTACAAGAC
>JANNJF010000849.1:0-5001 GCA_031405715.1 Gammaproteobacteria bacterium
GCCCTGCGCGAACGTGCCCTGCTCATGCATTCCATCAGCCTGTTGACTGACCCCTTCGACAAGGATGCGGAGTTCATCGATTTCAATGAAAAAGGCGCGCTCTACGTCAATTCACGCCATAGTCTTGAAAGCATGACATTGGGTAAGGGTGAAAAGGCAATTCTCGCCCGGATACAGACACTGACCCAGACCACCCAACCACTGGTAACCGCCGCGGTAAATCTGGCCTTGGCGGGCGACTCGGTCAAGGCGCAGGCGTTAATCCGCGAAAAAGCCATTCCGGCACAAAAAGCCATCGCTGCCGAAATAGACAATCTGATCCGACTGGAATATGCGGAAACAGAACTGGCCTGGACCGAGGCCGCGGAGTCTTACCGGAGTGCGCGCCTGCTGATGTTCGGACTGGGCGCCGCCGTCACCGGGCTCGGTTTGCTGATCGCCTTTCTGGTGATACGCAATGCCCAGCGACAGGCCAGTACGCTGCATCATCAGGCCATGTTTGACAGATTGACCAACCTGCCCAACCGCGCCTTGTTTGCCGACCGCATACACCAGGCCATCCTCATCAGCCGCCGGGAAAAACAATCTTTTGCCATCATTGCCGTGGACCTGGATCGCTTCAAGGAAATCAACGATGCCTTGGGTCATCATGTAGGCGACCAGGTCTTGCAACAGATCGCGGAACAGTCGCGTGGCTGTCTGCGCGCGTCGGATACCTTCGCGCGCATGGGCGGCGATGAATTCACTGTCCTGCTGCCGAATATTACCAACCTGGATGGCGCCATCGTGTCGGCGAAGAAGCTTATGAGTGCCATCGGGAAACCCATGCTGATCGCCGGGCAACGCCTTGAAATCGGAGCCAGCCTCGGCATCGCCCTGTTTCCCGAACATGGTGACAACGCCGAGGTCCTGCATCGCAACGCCGACGCCGCGATGCTCGAGGCCAAGCGCACACAGGTCGGCTACACAGTATACAGCGTCGATCTCGATCAGCATGCAGAAGAACGCATGCGGTTGCTGAGCGAACTGCGCCACGCCATCGAACACGACGAACTGGTTCTGTACTATCAACCGAAGATCGATTTTGTCAGTGGCCGCATCAGTGGCGTGGAGGCGCTGGTGCGCTGGCAACATCCGACGCGTGGACTATTGTTCCCGGACGCCTTCATTGAACTGGCGGAGAACACCGGCCTGATCAAGGCCCTGACCATGGATGTGCTTAAAAAGGCCTTGCGACAGTGTGAGGAATGGCACCAGTCCGGACTGAACCTGACCGTCGCAGTGAACATCTCCAGCCTCAGCATCCAGGATCCGGAGTTCCCGCAACAGCTTGCCGATATGCTGAAGAGTGTCAGCATTCCGGTCTCTCAGCTGGAGCTGGAGATCACCGAGACCGCGGTGATGACGGGAACATCACGCGCCGTGGCGTGCATTAAACAATTGAATGAACTGGGGCTGCAGATCGCGATCGATGACTTCGGCACCGGCTATTCCTCCATGAGCCGTCTGAAGGAGTTGTTGGTGGCCCAGATCAAAATCGACAAGTCGTTTGTCAAGGACATGGCGGTGAACCACAACGATGCCGTGATTGTGCGCTCCACTGTGGAATTAGGGCATAGCCTCGGCATGAAAGTGATCGCCGAGGGAGTGGAGGATCAGGCCGCGTGGGATCAACTGAAAATGCTCGGTTGTGATTCGGCCCAGGGCTATTACATGAGTCGTCCCATTACAGTAGAGAAATTTCACGAGTGGTTGAAGCAATCACCTTGGGGGTTACCTTGACCTCGATAAACTATCTCGGGCGAAAAATAAGCGGGCCGGAATCTGATGGCGCTTTTGAATTCGAATGAAAGGGCAAGAACCTAATTACACTTGCTAACGCCCTAAACACCTTGGAGTGCGGCGGCTTGCCGCCACACTCCAAGGGAATCGGTTCTACTCAACCTCCTCGATCGTCTTCTGCACTGGGAACGCCCGGCAATTTTTCCACCGGGTGATTGTTGGGGATATCCATATAAGCCTTACGCGTTGCTTCAGACTCGAAGTAGATGGTCAGGATGCCATCCACAATGGAAGGCCTTCCCGAACTACCCATCACATCGTGACCGCTGATGGGATCAGTGGTGCTGACCATGTGGTGGGGTTGGTGCAGACGCAGACTCTGTTCCTGATCCCGCGGCAGCGGATCGTTCGCAATCCAGTTTTGGCTATCGAAACTGAGGTGGGCAGTGTGTGGGGTTGATTTATCCAGTTGCATAGAACCTCCATATCCTTCGGGTGGGGCCAACGCGGGATGCACGCCGGTCAGGGGGGTGTATCTCAGTAAGCCTCGTAGCCGTCGGGGGTATCGGGCGGAGCTGGGCTTAATGTTGTTAGACGGGAGAGTAGCCTGACCGTTCCCCCGAGCGGCCACTTTTACAAGATGGATTTCTTAATAATTAAAGTGGGGTTAATAGCGACGAGGCAATACCGGACAACACAAAGGGTTGCCCGGCGTCGCGGCGCCGACGCTAAAGATTTTTTTAGTGTGGGATAAATGCAAAGGCCTTGTCGTGCACAAACACCAGCTTACAGTCCTCGATATACTGGGCATCGTGGATTCTTCCGCCTTTGATGTAACCCACCTCACCCTTGTTTAAGAAGATTCTGTTGCCATCGGGCACAAGACCACCCGCGCCCTGGGTATAAAACTGGAGGGACATTTTCCCTTCGACGACAACGGTCATGTCGTCCCCCGGGTGCGAGTGGGGCGGCTCTTCCGTCCCGGCCCGCCACTGCTCCAGCATCACCTCCACACCATTCGGGTTTCCGGGGAAGGTGGTTCTGACGGTAAAACCGTCCGGGGTATTCGGAACCGCTACATGATGGTCCCAAATGGCGCTCGTGGCCGAGGTCACTGTTGTGTTCTTGCCCGTGTTGGCTGGGGACATCGATCTTCTCCTAGTAAGGTTTTTGTATGTACATGGTTACGGCTGATGTGGGCGCACTAAATACTGCCGCCAGACGTTCAATGCCGAACGCGGCGTGCCATCATAGTGGTACAGACCCATATTGCCGAAGAGACGCATCAACGTCTCGCCGTAGTCTCCGGCTGCCGCATAGAAGGCATCGGTGAGCATGCAGGTGTCGTTACTACCACTGCACGGGCAGGTCTGGGCCACCGCCGCATCCAGGTAATCGCGGTTGAGCCACCATATTACCGCTTCGAAGCGCCGCGTTTGCGCCTCGCGCAATAGCCAGCTCATGTAGGCCTCGAGTTCGCTGTCGTTGGCCATGGAGGCAGGAATCAGCTCGGTGAGGCAGCTACCGCTGACACCGTGATAGCTTTGAAAAATCTTCACCGTCGCCCAGCCCGTCTCCGCGATCCAGATCTTGCGCGTAGTGGTGCCCTGGATGGTTGCGTAGGTGTCGGTGGGGTAAGAGTATTTGTATTCGGCGTGAAACTTCCACGACAGTGGATAGCTCGACAGTGCGAGACGGTCCCCGGGTATCGACAGCGCCTCCGGCAGACGCTGCGCGAAACACGTCGCCGGCGAGACACTGCTGCCGCAGGACGCGACGGGCTCGGCAATGCCGTACAGATACTCCAACTGGAAGGTCGGGAACACCACCAGCTGCGGATAGGCCGCCTTGATGGCGTTGTGCACGTCGGTGTACCAGGCTATCCAGGCGGCCTTGTCGGCCGGGGCACAACGCGCGAACTGGATGTTCATCTCAATGGCCGGGCTGAAGAATACCGGCTGGGTCAGGTCGATGATGTACTTCGCGTAATTGATATAAGCCAGTTTATAGTTCAGCGCGTTGGCATCGCTCGAAAAACGGTAACACCCGGCGGCATCCATCGGCGCCCAGTTTTCCGTGCGCACTCCGGCGCTATCGATGTTCGGCGCGAGGGTGGCACGGTTGCCGAGGGGTGACAGCGCCACATATAAAGTCTTGCCAGTCGCACGGGCGTTGTTGGCGAGAGTGGCCCACTGCGTTGCCCAGGCTGACGGCAGCACACCGCCGACCAAAAATTGATTCCACGGAATACCCAGAAAGTCATCCACATGCACCGACAGCAGGTCGCGGTCGTCGAGATTCTCGTGGCGCCAATCGGGAAACACGCCGGCTGAGGCGAAGAACGGGGTGCTGCCGAGATAGAACGGGCGGGATTCAGGCGCGGGGACATTGCTCGATTTACGCGAGCTACAGGCCTGAAAAGCGAATAACGCTACCATCGCCAGACCGACCAGGGCAAAGATCGTCTTTTGGGTCACCGGCAACCTTCCTTCGTGGGCACTCGCATCTCTAGGGAACCTCTGAACAAGTCCCCTCTCCCCCGCGCACTTCGGGGGAGAGGGTTAGGGTGAGGGGGATAGTCAACGATTTTTCCCTCACCCTGTCCCTCTCCCTAAGGGAGAGGGAACGTAGCCTGATAGTTATTGCCACTTGTTCAGAGGTTCCCTAGTATTTTATGCGCAAGCGTCCCAACCGCCAAGCCTCTATTCGTAACGCAATGCCTGGATAGGATTCAAGCGCGCCGCCTTGCGTGCCGGATAGATGCCGAAGGCGATGCCGATGCCGGCGGAGAACAAGAAAGCGAGCAGCACGGAACTGGCCGATACAGTGGTGCTCCACCCGGCGACTTGCGCCAGCACCAGGGTAATGCCCCAACCCAGGGCGATGCCCGCCAGTCCGCCGGTGACACTCACCACCACCGCCTCCACCAGAAATTGCATGAGGATATCCCGTCGGCGTGCGCCCACGGCCTTGCGCAAGCCGACCTCGCGTGTGCGCTCGGTCACCGATACCAGCATGATATTCATAATGCCTATCCCGCCCACCAACAGGGAGATCGCCGCGATCACCGCCAGCAATATGGACATCGTGCGGCTGCTTTGGGAGAACGCGGACTGAATGTCGGCGAGGTTGCGGATCTGGAACGCATCCTGTTGCTGTAACGCCGGTATCTTATGACGCGCGTTCATTAATTTTAAGGTTGCATCGCTCACCGGCTGC
>JANNJF010000850.1:0-2827 GCA_031405715.1 Gammaproteobacteria bacterium
GCTCGGCATGGCGATGGGCGTGGGGGGCAGCCCCTTGATGAAGTAAGTGTTGTACGGTGTGCGGGTACGCAGATCCTTGGTGCGGATATTGCCGCGAAACTCTTCGCCCATGCCATAGATGACCGTCGGGTCCGTTTGCAGGCGCATGCCGATGCGCAGACGCTGGGTAAATACGCCGGCGATCATCGGGCGCTCCTCGGCGCGACCTGTTTCCTTTTCCACGATGGACGCCAGGATCAAGGCCTCGTCGGGGTTCTTGAGCGGCACGCTGGTATCGCGATTGGCCCACTCCGTCTGCAGGAACACATCCATTTTCTGGAAGGCGCGCTGCAGAATGATCAGGTCGGACATGCCCGAGGAGTAATAATAAGTATCCGGATAAAAGCGCCCCTCGGGATGCATACCGGGATATCCCAGACTCGCCATGATCTGGTGTGGCTGCAGGCCTTGCAGGGTATGGGTGAGTCGCGGCGCCTTCGCCAGGGCCTCCATTACCTGTTTGAAGTTCCAGCCTTCGATAATGACCAGCGGGTATTCCACCACCCGGCCGGACACCACCTGTTCCAGCAACCGTGGCGGGGTGATGCCCTTGCGAAAGCGATACTCACCGGCCTTGAGATGCCGTTCCTGGCCTTTGATGTAGGCAAGCCACACCAGCGAATGCGCATCCGGCAGCACACCCTGGTCGTGCAGTTGTCGCGCGAAGCCGCGCAACGTGGCACCCGGCTCGACCACATAGATAATTTCCTGCGGCGACAGGCGGGTGATGCTGAACCAGTACAGGTACAACCCCAGCGCGAGCACCACCAGAACGACACCTGCGAGAAAGTAATTAAGCAGCTGGCGCAAAACACTGCGCCGCTTCGATCGTCTTTTGTATTGTATGAGTGGCTTGGCCAATCGTATAGCTCCTTGCTGCCAGTGTCCGGATCGGCCAGACACCGATAATGCTGTTGGTCAAAAATAATTCGTCGGCGGTTTCCAGTACGACCGGTGTGATCCAGTCTTCATGGCACCGCAGACCGCAGGATTGCGCCGCGCGCATGACCTCCGCGCGCATGACACCGGCAACGCCGGATTGTGACAGGTCCGGAGTGATTACGGTATCGCCGAACACGGCGAACACATTGCTCATGGTGCCTTCGATCACAAAACCCGCCTCATCACACATGAGGCCTTCCGCATAGTCCGCTTCCCACTCCGCGCGCGCCATCACCTGGGCCAACCGATTCAGGTGCTTGATGCCCGCCAGACGCGGACTGCGCGCCACCGTCGTCTGGCACCAGCGCACGGCGACGCCGTCGCGCGCGTGCAGCACCGGCGTGTTGGGCCAGTGGCGCGCAGTCACCACCCGCGTTGGCGGACTCCAGGGGACGCGGGCATATCCGCGGCCGGCCGGTCCATGTGTGACGGTGATCTTTACTACAGCGCGTTGCGCGTCGCCGACCACGCGCACCACCTCGTGCAGTAACAAGGCTTCATCCGGCATGTCCAGCTGCAGTCGCTCGCAACCGCTGCGCAACCGCTGGATATGACCCGCCCACAGCAGCGGTGTTCCGTGATACACGGCGAGGGTCTCAAACAGGCCATCGCCGTACTGAAATCCGCGGTCCGCCACCGATATCTGATCGGTTTCTATCCCATTCACCAAGGTGATCATGCTGCTGGCCGCGTGAGCGCCGCGAGCAGGCCTGCGGCCTTGGCCTGAGTTTCGCGCAGCTCACGCTGAGGGTCGGAATCGGCGACGATACCGCCACCGGCGCGCAGACTAATGTAACGGCCGTTCTGCACCAGGGTGCGGATCAGGATATTGAGATCCATGCTGCCGTCATGATTAAGATAGCCCATGGAACCGGTATAGGCACCCCGCCCCGTCTGCTCCAGCTCCGCGATGATCTGCATGGTGCGGACCTTGGGACAACCGGTGATGGTGCCGCCGGGAAATACCGCGCGGATGACCTGCCCCGGTGTCACCCCCGGGCGCAGCCGGCCTTCCACGGCGGACACGATGTGATGCACATGCGCGTAGGACTCCAGCAGCATGAACTCGCTGACCTTTACTGTGCCAGGCTGACACACCCGCCCCACGTCGTTGCGTTCAAGATCCAGCAGCATGATGTGCTCGGCGCGTTCCTTCGGGTGATGCAGCAGTTCGTGCGACCAGGCGTGGTCCTGTGCGCGATCGACGCTGCGCGGACTGGTGCCGGCGATGGGCCGGGTGCGCAACATACCGGCGCGCACCTCCGCCAGACGTTCGGGCGAGGAACTGATCACCGCTTTATCGGCCCCCAGTGTCAGCAGCCCGGCGAACGGCGCGGGATTGGAGCGGCGCAGGCGGCGGTAGATGTCCACCGGAGCAACATCGCCGCCCATTTCGCCGCGCCATTCGCGCGACAGATTGACCTGAAACACATCACCGGCGCGGATGTAGTCGAGTATGCGCTGGATGCCTTGGAGATAGCGTTGCGGCGGCTCTTCGTTTAACGTCATGTGGAGGGGCGTCAACGGCGTGTCGACGCTGCCTTCGCCGGCAATCACATCGGCGCGCATCGTCGCGAGCAGATCGTCGTCTTGGTGCTCGCACACCAGATAGGTCTGTAAACTGACATGGTCGCGGATGATGGCCGCAGGGAAGCGCGTGGCGAAGGCCACCGGCATGTCCGTGGCGGGACGCGCCAGTGCGCTGCCGGGTTCGATGGTCAGCGCCAGCTCATAACCCAGGTAGAGCAGCCATCCGCCGGCGAAGGGCGCTCGGTTATCCGCCACCCCCGCCGCCCGCGCGCGCGCGCCGCGTGACCCCAGACCTGATCCAGCGCCGCTAGAAAAT
>JANNJF010000851.1:0-13331 GCA_031405715.1 Gammaproteobacteria bacterium
TCTTCCATCACGTTCTGGGCCAGGCTGGTGGGGATGGCAAAGCCGATGCCCTGGTAACCGCCGCTGCGGGAGAACATGGCGGTGTTGATGCCGACCATGTGGCCCTCGGCGTCAATCAGCGCGCCGCCCGAATTGCCCGGGTTGATGGCGGCGTCGGTCTGAATGAAATTCTCGAAGGTGTTGATGCCGAGCTTGTTGCGGCCGGTGGCGCTGACGATGCCCATGGTCACGGTCTGCCCGACGCCGAAGGGGTTGCCGATGGCCAGGACCACGTCGCCGATATGGGATTTCTCCGACTGACCCAGGGTGATGACCGGCAACGTCGGCAGATCGATTTTGAGCACCGCCACATCCGTCTCCGGGTCGCTGCCGATGAGGCGCGCCGGCGCGCTGCGTCCGTCCCGCAGGAACACCTGGATGGCGTCGGCACCCTGGATGACGTGATGGTTGGTCAGGATGTAACCCTGCGCGCTGAAGATCACCCCCGAACCCAGGCTGGTTTCCAGGCGTTTGCGCGAGGCGCCGCCGTCCGGCGCGATGCCGAAAAACTGGCGGAACACCGGGTCGTCGAAGAACGGATTGCGCCGCACGGTGACCAGTTTGGCGGTATTGATGTTGACCACCGCCGGCGCGGCCTTTTCCACGGCGGAGGCATAGGAGAACGGGCCACTGGCGCGTGTAGTGCCGGTGGGCTGGCTGGATTCGTGAATTTCGATGGTCGGCTGACCCCGCTGTATCAGGCCCGGCCAGAACACCGTCAGCACAAAGGCGATGGCCAGGCCCAGGGTGATCATCTGGGCGAGGAAGAGGGCAAGGCGTGGCAGGCGCATGGTGGGCTCGTGGTCTTGGGTCAGTGCGGCATTTTACAGGGGAATGAGATTCTGTCGCGCGTGAGCTGCCCCTTGGGTCTCGTCTCGAGTCTGCATGGGGACGAAGACGATCATCTACAAGCAAAATCCCCCCACAAACTCTTGACTGCCTGGGGGCGATGTACCATCCTATGCCGCTGCTGATAGGGCCTATAAGCATCAGCTAATACATATAAGCCTGTGAGTTGTAACGTGTTTTTTGCATTCCACCGATGGGCTAGCCATCATGGTTTGGTTAATTTTCAGGGGGTTTCATGAGTGAAGAAGGTGTAGACCGCGGCAAGCGGCGGTTTCTGACGGCCCTAACGTCGGGCGTGGGGGCGGTAGGCGCCGTGTTTGTGGCCACGCCGTTTGTGCTGAGCATGACACCCAGCGCGCGCGCCCGTGCCGCGGGTGCCCCGGTGGAGGTGGACATCAGCAAGCTGGAGCCGGGTCTCGGTATCACCGTCGAATGGCGCGGCAAGCCGGTGTGGATCGTCAAACGCACCGCCCCCATGCTGGAAACCCTCAAGACCGACACCGCCAAGCTGGCGGATCCGGAATCCAAGCGCGAGCAGCAGCCGGCCTACGCCAAAAACGAAACTCGTTCCATTAAACCCGATATCCTGGTGTTGGTGGGTATCTGCACCCACCTCGGCTGTGCGCCGAGTAAAAAGTTCGATATCGGCGCCGCGTCCGGGATGGGCGATAACTGGCCGGGCGGCTTCTTCTGTCCCTGCCACGGTTCCAAGTTCGATCTCGCGGGCCGCGTCTACAAAGACGTGCCGGCCCCGACCAATCTGGAGGTTCCACCCCATCACTATCTCAGCGACACGCGCATCATCCTCGGTGTCGACGAAACCCAAGGAGCCGCGTGATGGAAAAGCTGCTGACCTGGATCGATGATCGTTTCCCCCTGACCAAGGTGTGGGAAGAGCATCTGTCGAAATATTACGCCCCCAAGAATTTCAACTTCTGGTACTACTTTGGCATCCTGTCGATGCTCATGCTGGTGAACCAGATTGTGACCGGCATCTTTCTCACCATGCATTACAAACCGGATACCGGTCTGGCCTTCGCCTCGGTCGAGTACATCATGCGCGATGTACCGTGGGGCTGGCTGATCCGCTACATGCATGCGGTGGGCTCCTCCATGTTCTTCATCGTGATCTACCTGCACATGTTCCGTGGACTCATGTACGGGTCCCACCGCAAGCCGCGTGAACTGGTCTGGTTGTTCGGCATGCTCATCTTCGTGGCGTTGATGGCCGAGGCCTTTATGGGCTACCTGCTGCCCTGGGGCAATATGTCCTATTGGGGTGCGCAGGTGATCATTTCGCTGTTCGACGCCATCCCCTATATCGGCCCAGGCTTGTCCGAGTGGGTGCGCGGCGACTTCGTGGTGTCCGACGCCACCCTCAACCGCTTCTTCGCCTTCCATGTGATTGCCCTGCCCCTGGTGCTGGTGGCCCTGGTGTTTGTACACATCGTCGCCCTGCACAAGGTGGGCTCGAGCAACCCGGACGGTATCGAGATCAAGAAAAAGAAGGGCCCCGATGGCATTCCGCTGGACGGCATCCCATTCCATCCGTATTACACCGTCAAGGATACCGTTGGCGTGGTGGTGTTCCTGATGGTGTTCTCGGCCATTCTCTTTTTTGCGCCGGAGATGGGTGGTTGGTTCCTGGAGCACGACAACTTCATACCCGCCAACATCCTGCAGACGCCGACGGAGATTGTGCCGCTGTGGTACTTCACGCCGTTCTACTCGATCCTGCGCGCTGTCACCTATCCGCTGTTTGGGGTGGACGCCAAGGTCTGGGGTGTGGTGGCCATGGGCGCCTCCATCGTGGTGCTGTTCCTGGTGCCGTGGCTGGATCGTTCGCAAGCGAAGTCCATCCGCTACCGTGGCTGGATATTCAAACTGGCCTTGGGCATCTTCGTCGTCAGTTTCTTCATTCTGGGTTATCTTGGCACCAAGCCGCCGACCGATCTGTTCAAGGCCATGGCGCAGGTGTGTTCGGTGTTGTATTTCGCCTTCTTCCTGTTGATGCCCTGGTATTCCACCATCGACAAGACCAAGCCTGTTCCGGAAAGGGTGACCCCATGAAGAAACTCATCGCAATCTTTATTCTGGCCGCGCTGCCGGCCGTGGCCCTAGCGAGCGGGGGCGAAGGCCCGCCGCTCGATGCGGTCAAGATCGACCTCGGGGATCAGCCGTCGCTGCAGCGCGGCGCGCGCATCTTCGTGAACTACTGCCTGTCCTGCCACAGTGCCGCCTACATGCGCTACAACCGCATGGGTCATGACCTGGGCATCAGCGACGAACTGGTCAAGGAGAACCTGCTGTTTGCTGCGGACAAGGTGGGCGACCTCATGAAGGCGGTGATGCCGGCGGAGGACGCCAAGGCGGCGTTCGCTACTCTGCCGCCGGACCTCACCCTGGTGACCCGTGGGCGCAGCCCGGAGTGGTTCTACACCTATATGCGCAGCTTCTATCAGGACGACAAGTCCGTCAGCGGCTGGAACAACCGGGTCTTCCCGCACGTGGCCATGCCGCACGTCCTGTATGAGTGGCAGGGGCACCAGCAGCCGATCTACAAGACGGTGAAGGTCGTCACGCATGTGGAGAAGGACGGCAAGCAGGTCGAGAAGATCATCGACGAAGAGAAGTTCGACCACTTCGAGCTGGTGAAACCCGGCAGCATGACGTCCGCGGACTACGACAGCGCCATGCGCGACCTGACCAATTTCATGGTCTATATGGGTGAACCCGCCAAGCTGGAACGCCCGCGACTCGGCATTTATGTGTTACTCTTCCTCGCGGTATTCTTGGTTGTGGCCTACATGCTCAAGAAGGAATACTGGAAAGACGTCCACTAAGCGGCAAACCGTCTTTTCCTCACAAGGGGGCCCTTCCTGCAAGGGCCCCTTTGCTGTTCATACTCACCGCAGCTCGCAGGTAGGAGAACCCGGCAATGGCATCCCTGGCAACCAGAAAACACGTAATGACCCTGTATTCGGGCATGACGGACCCCTACAGTCACCGCACGCGTATCGTCTTATACGAGAAGGATGTGGAATGTCAGGTGGTGCTGGTGGACATCCGCAAGAAGCCGCGGGAGTTGTCCGACCTCAACCCCTACGACAGCGTGCCGACCATGGTCGATCGCGATCTGGTCTTGTACGACTCGCTCATCATCAACGAATATCTGGACGAGCGGCTGCCGCACCCGCCGCTCATGCCGGTGGATCCGGTTTCACGCGGCAAGGCGCGCCTCATGCTCATGCGCTTCGACCGCGACTGGTACAGCCAGACACCGGACATCGAAGGCGCGGACAAGAAGGTCGCGCTGCGCGCGCGCAATGTGATCCGCGACGGCCTCACCGTGATTTCGCCGATCTTCAAAGACCAGCCGTACATACTGGGCGAGGAGTTTTCCCTGGTGGACTGCTCCTTAGCACCACTGTTGTGGCGCCTGCCGATCTACGGCATCGAACTGCCGCGCCAGGCCCGGCCCATCCTCGACTACGCCGAGCGCCTGTTCGAGCGCAAGTCGTTCAAGCTCAGCCTGACCGAGGCGGAGCAGGAGGCGCTGGCGCGCGTGAAGTAAGTGCCGGGCGTCGAACCCATGGCGGAAATCACCACCACACGTCCCTACCTGCTGCGCGCCATCGTCGACTGGGCGCTGGATAACGCACTCACGCCCCACATCCTGGTGAATACCAGCGTCGCCGGCGTCAAGATCCCCCCGGGTTATGCCCAGGACGGAAAAATCACCCTCAACATCCATCCCCAGGCGGTGCAAAACCTCGAGCTCGGCAAAGAGTGGATCATGTTCTCGGCCCGCTTCAATGGCCGCAGCATGACGATCGAGATCCCGGTGGGCGCGGTGACCGCGGTGTTTGCGAAGGAGAACGGCCAGGGGTTTTTCTTTCCGGAGGAGAATGCGGTGGCCGATGGGTCGCCTACCGACACACCGCCGCCCGATACTCCGCCCACCGCCACACCCCCGGGGCGCAAAGGCCCTGGCCTCAAGATCGTAAAATAGGTGTGGCTCGTGTCTAGGGAACCTCCGATCAAGTCCCTCTCCCCCGCGCACTTCGGGGGAGAGGGTTAGGGTGAGGGGGATAATCAGCGATTTTTCCCTCACCCTGTCCCTCTCCCTAAGGGAGAGGGAACGTAGCTTGATGGTTTTTGCCATTTGTTCAGAGGTTCCCTAGGTCGCCGCACCCGCACCCGTGAGGAGAGACTTCATGAAAGCATTGCCAGGGTTACTGCTCAGCAGCCTATTGCTGATCGCCTGCAGCGACAATCCACCGCCGGCCAAAACCGTATTTGACAGCCAGGTGGATGCCTTGAAGAAGGCGCGCGCGGTGGACGCCAAGGTGCAGGAGAGTGCCGAGCATCTGCGTCAAACAGTGGACGCCGCGACCAACCCGCCCGCCGGTGAGTGAAGGAGTGCGGTGGCTTGCCACCGCTTTACAAAGCGGGAGCAAGCTCCCGCACTCCTAAAGATGGGCGTGGTCGTGGACACCACGGCGACGGTACACGCTGCAGCCGCTGCTTGAGGCTCAACCTGTCGCCAACGGAATCAGGAAATGCAACATAGTCATACACACGACGATCATCCTGCACACCATGCCCATGCTGCCCACGGGGCAGGGAGTCGTGCCTTGAGCTGTGTGCTGGTATTGACGCTGTTGTTTGCCTTTGTCGAGGCCTACGCCGGTTGGCGCGCCGGATCGTTGGCCTTGGTGGGTGACGCCGGGCACATGTTCTCCGATTCGGTGGCCCTGGCCATGGCGACCCTGGCCGCCTGGTTCAGCCGCAAACCACCGTCCGCACGTCATTCCTACGGTCTGGCGCGGGCCGAGGTTATCGCCGCCCTGCTCAATGGCCTGCTGATGCTGGCGGTGGTCGTGGGCATCGTGCTGGAGGCGATGGCGCGTTTTCGCGACCCGCAGCCGGTACAGGGGGTGACGGTCATGGGGGTGGCCTTGGTGGGTCTCGCCATCAATATCGCGGCGGCGCTGATACTGCATCGAGGGGGCGACAACATCAACGTGCGCGGTGCACTGTTGCATGTGATGGGCGACCTCTTGGGCTCGGTCGCCGCCTTCATCGCCGGCGTCGTGGTGTTCTTGACCGGTTGGACGCCCATCGACCCCATTCTGTCGCTGCTGATCTGTGCCCTGATTCTCTATTCGACACTGCGTTTGCTGCGCGAGGCCATGCATGTGCTGATGGAGGGCGTGCCTTTGGGCCTGGACTTGAACAGTGTCGGACGCAGTCTGGCACGTGTGGCACAGGTGGTGTCGGTACACGACCTGCATATCTGGACGCTGTCCTCCGGCACGCCCGCGCTGTCGGCGCATGTGGTGTTGCACGATATGACCCACTGGCCGGAGGTGCTGGCGGCGATGCAGGGTCTGTTACGTCAGGAGTACGCCATCGAGCACGTCACGCTGCAACCGGAACTGCGGGCGCCCGCCGGTGACCGGATCTATCCATTGACGCCGCAGAAATTGAAACCCTGATGTCAGGAGCAGCCTGAGAAGTGTTTGCCGTCGCCCGACAAGATTGCGGTGATGTTGTCGCCATCGATAAAAGATAGCCCTACACACGAGATTTTGGTGCCTGCCATTCGGCTCAGTACCCATAGTCCGCGGTGGCCGGCATTTTGCCGGGACGGACGTGTGCTGGTTTGCGTGCGCTGGAGCGCAGTTCTTTAGTGCAGCGTTCCATGGCGCGGTTATACAGTGCCATGGCCTGTGCATGTTCACCGGCCTGGTCCAGCAGTTTGCCGAGTTCATGATAGGCCTCCAGCGGGCCGTTCCGATCGACGGCTTTCTTCAGGTAGTCGCGCGCCTTGCCCGGCATTTTGTTGCGCAATGCCAGACGTCCCAGGGTCAGGAGTACGCTGGCGTCGTCGTGCTGGCGGTTGTGCCATTCCAGAGCGGTGTCCATTTGCGCGGCGGGATCGCGTCCCTGCACCAGTCCATAAAGTCGCACCAGCGTCTCGTCCCAGCTGTGTTCGATGGCCGATGTCAGCAGCGTCTCGCATTCTTCCATTTCGCCCTGATCGATCAGGTGTTGCGCATAGATCGCCACCAGCTGCGGGTGCTGGCGCAGATATTGTGGTACCGCGTTCCACGACCTCTTGAGTATCCCGGACGCCCCGCTCGGCAGCGGCAGCATCAGCAGCTGGCGGCGCGTCTCGAGTTCGAGCGCGTCGATGTCAGCCGCTGGCAGGGCCTTGCGTTTTTTCAATTCGGGGATGAGTTTCGCCAGGCTGTCCCAGTCATGCAGCTCGTCATAGACCTGCGCCAGCAGGCCGAGCACCTGGTCGTGTTTGGGGTCGCGTATGCGTAGCTGAGTCAGCGTTGCCAGCGCCTGCTCATATTGCTGGGCGATGATCTGCAGCTGTGCCTGCGCCATGCCGATGGCGAGGAAATCTTGCGGTGCGCTCTGGTGGGCGAGCGCCAGGTATTCATCGCGTTTTTCGTGGTCGCCGTGTTTCTGTGCGGCGTACGCGGCGAGCAGGTAGTTGGCCAGTGGGAGTTCGCCGGAATGCACCTCGATGAGCGCGTTCTTCTCGGCTTCCCGCCAGTTGTTTTCCGCCAGTTTGATCATTGCCTGCACCAGGGAGGCGCGTGCCCGCCGGCTGCGCCGCCCAGTCCGCCAGCGCGCCACTTCGCGCGGGGTATTCCACAGGCGCACCAGCATATGCAGCAACAGATAGAGCGCGACGCTGCCGACCAGCTGCAGGATGACAAACACCGTGAGCGACATCTCGATGCTCCAGGGTTCGCGCGCGATCAGTACATAGCCCGGATTTTCCATGGCGATCAGGCCCAGCGAGACCGCGCCGAACAGCATCAGGATGATGAAGATCAGGAGCTTCATGATTCAGCCTTTTTGCCGCTGAGTTTGCGCAGCATATCGAGCGACTCGGAAATATCGGGCAGGCGGGTGCTGAGGCGCGCCTTCTGCATCTGGTCGAGCTCGGCCTGCGCGGCGCGCACCGGCGCGCTACTGGTGTCGAAATAATCCCGGATCCAATCGCCGGCGGTCTTGATGTTTTGTTCGAAGGTGGCGGTGTCCCCCTGCAGCAGGGCGGCCTGTGCCCCGAACAGCATCAGGCGCAGGTTCTCGCGCAGGAAGTATTGCTGCTCGGGCGGCAGTAACGGCTTGTGGATGTCGCCGCTGCGGCGTATGCGGATGAGGCTGGTGATGTCGGCCCATATTTCGCGCGCCGTGGATTTCTTTTCCGGCGTCTGATTGGCGCGTGCGCGTTCCTCGGCGGAAAGCTTGGTATCGGTGGTAAAAGGCAGCTGGTCGATGCGCGCGCCTAAGCTGCCCAGACGCAAAGACATACCGGGAATATCGATACGCTCCAGGGATTCCAGTTGCGCGATTTCCTCGGACACCCGCTTGCGTACCGGGAGGTAGCGCGGATTGGCCAGCTGGCGCAGCTGACGGTCGGCGGCGCGCAGGGCCTCCAGTGCCAGATGGGTATCGTGCGCCAGTTGCAGCCGGTGATTGGCGATCAGCATCAGCTGTTCGGTCTCCGCCAAGAGCCAGTCGCCCCGGCCCTTGCCGAACTCGTTCAGCACTTTGCCCATGCCGGTCTGCAAGGTGTCCTGGGTTTCTGTCAATTTTGCCAGCACAAGTGCGTGTTGTTCCAGACTGTTCTGCTGGTGTGCGCTGGCATCCTCCAGTTTATCCAGGCGGCTGAACATGTCGGCGCGGTAGATGCCGCGTTTTTCGATGAAGGTGTAGCCGAGATAAGCGCTGGCCAGCAGCGCGACCACGGACAGTATCAATGCCAGCCCGCTGGCGAGCGAGGCGCCGCTGGCGCGCGCGGATTTGGGCTTACCGGGCGAGGCGGTCTGCGGTGGCGCGCTGGCTTCGGGGGTCTCGCGGTCTTTATTGGTCATGACTGAGTGGCCTGTGTTCTGCTGCATTGGGGTACACAACCCATGTACGGCCTGGCTGGCCCGGAAAGCGTGATTATAGGGAATTTTGCCGCGCCCGCCATGCCTGGATGGCCTCAACGATGGCCGCGTCGCTGGCGTCCGCCGTCACCATGGGTTCGGTGATGAAGCCGAGCTCGCGGCAGGTGCGCGCCGTGCGCTCGCTCAACACGACGATGGGGGTGCTGAGCAGACAGGCTCGGCCAGCGTCTCCCAACAGGGCAGACAGATTCTTCAAGCCCTGGGTACTGGTGACGCTGACGATATCGACTCCGCCCCGCTGCCAGTCGTCGATCAGTGACGCGGCATCGATCTCCGGCCGGATTCGACGGTAGCATTCCACGTATTCCACCGAGGCGCCACGCGCGGTCAGGGTGTCGCCGAGCGTTTCGCGCCCGCCGTCACCCCGGAAGATGACTATTTTTTTGCCGGCCACCGGCTGCAGCGCCGGCAAGGCCAGCAGTGCCTCGCTGTCGGCGCGACCCAGGGGTGCAATGACATCAGTGTAACCCAGGCGCTTCAGTTCACGCGCGCTACCACGACCGACGCAGGCCAGCCGCAGACTGGTGGGCAGGGTGCGGCGCGACAGAATGTGATGCAGGGCCCGGTTGACGGCGTTCGGACTGATGAAGATGGCGAGGTCGATGTGGTCCAGCCGATCGACGATGCGGTTCAGGGGACGGCTGTCCTCGGGGTCGACGATTTCCACCACCGGAAACAACCGGGCCACACCGCCGGCCTCACGGATAAGTTGGGCCAGCGGTCCGGCCTGGGGTGCGGGGCGTGTCACCAGTACGCGCACGCCGGTGAGGTCAGCGGGGTCAGCCACGACCGTAGACGTTGTTCAGTATCTCGCGTGCGCCACGCGCCAGCAGTTCGTCCGCCAGGGCGGCGCCCAGTTGCTCCGCCTGCTCCGCCGGTCCGCGGATGTCGGCGCGGATGATGTGACTGCCGTCCGGGTTGCCCACCAGGCCGCGCAGGTGGAGATCGCTGCCATGCAGCGTGGCATAGCCGCCGATGGGTACCTGGCAACCACCTTCGAGGCGGTGATTCATGGCGCGCTCGGCGCGCACGCGCACCGCCGTGGGGGCATGGTTCAATGGCGCGATGAGACGGTTGGTTTCCGCATCCTCCACGCGGCATTCGATGCCGACCGCCCCTTGGCCCACCGCCGGCAGGCTGTCTTCCGCTTCGATGGCGGCGCGTATGCGCTCGGAGAAGCCGAGGCGTTTGAGCCCCGCGGCGGCCAGGATAATGGCGTCGTAGTCACCGGCATCGAGCTTGGCCAGGCGGGTGTTGACGTTGCCCCGGAGGTCGATGATCTGCAGCGCGGGATAGCGGGCGCGCAACTGGCACTGGCGGCGCAGGCTGGAGGTGCCGACACGCGCCCCGGGGGGAAGATCCGCCAGCCGGGCATGGACGTTGGACACGAAGGCGTCCCGCGGGTCCTCGCGTTCGCAGATGACCGGCATGTGCAGGCCCTCCGGCAAGGTCACCGGCACATCTTTTATGGAATGAACCGCCAGGTCCACCCGTCTATCCAGCAGGGCCTGCTCCAGCTCTTTGACGAACAGCCCTTTGCCGCCTACTTTGGCCAGGGGGGTGTCGAGGATGATGTCGCCCTGGGTGGTCATTTTCACCAGTTCGACCTGGAGGGCGGGAAACGCCTGCAACAGGCGCGCACGCACGAATTCAGCCTGCCACAGGGCAAGCGGGCTTTTGCGGGTACCGATGCGTATGGTTTTCAACCGATTGGACCTGAACTAGCAACATGGATGGGGCCGACCCCAAGGGTGGTCTATCCTAATAGAATTCGTCCGGGGAATCACCCCGGACCACCGAACGACGGGTTTTGAGTAAGGACTTATGACGCGATTGAGAGTGATGGTGTGTGGGGTACTGACAGCGGTATTGCTGAACTATGGCGCGTTCGCCGCGGAACTTCCCGTAGCCGCGGACCTGCAGGGGGACGGACAGCAGGCCCACGAGGAACATCTGCCGGTACTGGTGTTTTTCTCCGCCAAATCCTGTCCCTACTGCGAGCAGATGCGCTCGCTATTCCTTGAGCCTATGTATACCAGCGGCGACTATGCCGGCAAGGTGATTATGCGCGAGGTGCAGGTCGAGAGCGGACGCACGCTGCGTGATTTCAAAGGCAAGAAGGTCAGCCACGCGGATTTTGCCCACCGCAACGGCATCTCCCTGACGCCGCAGATTCTGTTTATGGATCCCGCGGGCAAGGAGCTGGTGCCGGCGTTAGTGGGTCTGAGTACACCGGATTTCTTCAGTGGTTATCTGGATGAGGCCATCGATACCGCTTTGGCGCGCATGCGCGCCATCCGCCCCTGAGTTCTTCTGGCTCAGGTGCGCGCCCAGCGCCGCACCGACGCGGCATGCCGGCGGCTGACGTCGAGCTTTTTATCCAGGCTCTTGAGGCTGACCTGCCAGGTGCCGGATGAGCTTTTTTCGATACCTTTAATAAATCCCGTGGCCACCAGGGCATTACGGTGGATGCGCAGGAACATTTTCTCGCCGAATTCCTTTTCCAGATTGACCAGGGAGTCCTCGATGAGGTGCTCTTCCGTCGGCGTACGTACCGTCACGTATTTGCTGTCGGCCATGAAGTAGAGAATGTCCTGGATGGGCACCAGCCGGATGTTGCCACGCAGGTGCACGCTGATGTGGGTGCGGGCGCTGGGCTGATCCTGGGCTTCGTTGATGTCGCGCAGCTGTTTCAGGGTGAGTTTATGCGCCTTTTCCAGGGCGCTCGCCAGGCGGTCCTTGCGGATCGGTTTCAGCAGGTAGTCGACCGCGTTGACTTCAAACGCGTTCAGGGCGTGCTGGTCGTAGGCGGTGGTGAAGATGACGCTCGGCGGGTTTTCCATGCCCATGAGGTGCATGGCGGCCTCCAGGCCGTCCATGCCCGGCATGCGGATGTCCATCAGCAGCACGTCGGGGTTGAGTTCCATGGTCCTTTCCACCGCCTCGTTGCCGTTCATGGCCTCGCCGACGATGGTGTGACCGCCGATTTCATTCAGCAGCTCGCGCAAACGGTCGCGCGCCAGTTTTTCGTCATCAACTATCAATACTCTCATAAGTTTTCTCCGCGTGTCGGCAGGCTGAGCGATACTGTCAGCTGCCCCTGCTCTTCGTTGGTTTCCAGTTTTGCAAGCTTTCCATAATAGCTTTCCAGTCGCTGGCGGACATTCTCCAGCGCCGTGTCGGTTTCATACTGCTGCGTACGCGCCTTGGTACGCGGCGCGGGCGCGGTGACGTTGATGTTGATTTTGTCGTCTTCCTCCCACAACCTGACTCGTATCCTTCCACCCTCCGTTAGCGGCTCGATGCCGTGTTGTATGGCGCTTTCCAGCAGTGGCTGCAGCGTCAATACCGGCATAACGGCCTTGCGCGGGAATTTGCCGATGTCCCAGTCCACGTTAAGCCGGTTGTCCAGCCGCAGGCTTTCGATAGCCAGGTATTTTTGCGCAATGGCGACTTCGTTTTTGACCGGCACCAGATTTTCCTCATCGGTGAGCATGGTGCGAAACAGGTCCGCCATATTCTCAATCGCCGTCTCCGCCTGTGCCGGTGAACTGCGTGTCAGGCTGGCGATGATGTTCATGGTGTTGAACAGAAAGTGTGGCCGGATGCGCGTGCGCAGCGCCTGTATTTTTGCCTGCGCCTCCGACAGGGTGCGCTGTGTCAGCTGGTGCCGGGCAAAGAAATAACGCAGCGCCAGGGCATCGACGATCGCAGCCACCGAGAGATTCTGTAAATGAAAATACGCATTCCACTCCGGGTTGGGGGAGCTGGTTACGTTTGCCAGCCACAATACCCAAAGGGCCGCTTCCCCCACCAGCCAGGTCACACACAACATCAGGCCATATGACATTGCAATGGCGCGCAAGTTCGACAGGCGGTTGAGCTGTTTGCGCGTGACACACAAAGCAGCGGCATTGCTCAGGGCGATCCATTGTATGAACAGCGATATAAGGATGAGATTGCCCAGCATGGTCTGGCTGATGGGCATCTGCGGGGACACCAGGGCAATCACTAGCGCCAGCATCTCGGCGATGACGGCGACATTGAATATCGTCCAGCCGTTGCAGAAGTTGGGCAGAAACCCGCTGACCTGCGGGTCGGAAACGGCGCGGTCGTGGGCGGCAAGTTTTCCCGTGAGGCGGTTCTCGATCAGCACGAGCCATGCGTCGACGTGCGCTGCCAGGCGCCTGAGGACGGTAGTGATATGGAGTTTATCTAACTGCATGGTTTAGCCCCGAAGTATCGGCATCTTGAGTTTTACATGGTAATGATTGCCTTCCTCGAAAGTCTGCATGCTGGCGGCATTTCCAAAGTGCGTCGACAAACGTTGCTGGATGTTTTCCTGGGCCAGCTTGTTGCCCTTGCCGTGGGAATGTTTGCGCACCTCCGGCAGCGGATTGCTGATCAGGACATTCAGTGTATCGTTTTCCCCCCATAGTTCGATCTTGAGCGTTCCGCCGC
>JANNJF010000852.1:0-7344 GCA_031405715.1 Gammaproteobacteria bacterium
GCCCGATCCACTGTCCAGATGGGTGTCACCCTAGGGGACGGCGCAGTGCTCGGCCTCGGGGGCCTATCGCAACGCACGATCTCGATCCCTGGCACGTGTATGCGGGGATCCCCACTAGGAAAATCAGGGATCGAAGCAAATTCATATAAGCAAGTTACAATATTATGCTTGGATTAAACGCTGGAATTCAGTTGTTTTTAGGATTATTCTTTCCGAACAATCTAACACAGCAGCTAGCTCCGAGCACTTCCTGCTTTGGTGGACTGGAAAAAGCAAGATAGGTCTACCAACTGCCAAATAAAGAAACTGCCATTGACGATACTTCATGGTTTGCTGGATCCGGCGGGCGGAAAGTCCGCAGAGGTGTTGCGCCCGTTAATGCTGGGGTTGATTAACAACGACATTGGATCCACCCGCGGCGCATGGGACTGATGCGGTCCTAGCTAAACAGGTGGCTGATGCTTACCAGCACTTCTATCGTACAACGGGATATGTCAAGTAGATGCGAATATTGCAGATCATTGCCTCTGTAAATCCAGCCGGAGGCGGGCCGATTGAGGGCATAAAACAGCTCGCTCGCACACTGACTGAGCTTGGGCATACGCAAGAGGTTGTCTCTGTGGATGATCCGAAGGCCCCATGGCTGAAAGATTTTCCCTTGCCGCACTATGCTTTGGGTCCCAGTGTATTTCTTTATAGGTTCAGCCCACGGCTGGCACCCTGGTTGCGTACGCATGCGAAAGATTATGATGCGGTGATCATTCACGGCCTCTGGCAATATCATGGCTTTGCTGCATGGCGCGTGTTGCGCAACAGCAATGTCCCCTATTTTGTTTTTCCCCACGGTATGCTCGATCCCTGGTTCAAGCACGCCTATCCCCTTAAACATCTGAAAAAATGGCTGTACTGGCCATGGGCGGATTACCGTGTGCTGCGCGACGCCAAGGCTGCTCTGTTCACCTGTGAAGAAGAGCGGATCTTGGCCCGCAAATCTTTTTGGCTGTATCGCTGCACGGAAAGGGTAGTGGGTTACGGTATTGCCGCGCCAGCGGGAGATGCGGCTTTACAACGCGAGGTTTTCCTGCAGGCATTCCCCGCCTTGCGCGACAAAAGGCTGTTTTTATTTCTGAGTCGCATTCATCCAAAAAAAGGGTGCGACATCTTGATTGAGGCGTTTGCCACCATAGCCAAACAGGATGCATCGCTCCATCTGGTCATGGCCGGCCCCGATCAGACGGGCTGGCAACAGACACTCATGGCCCAAAGTGAACGCTTGGGTATCGCTGCACGCATTACCTGGCCAGGTTTGCTGTCCGGTGACATGAAATGGGGCGCCTACCATGCGGCGGAGGCATTTGTGTTGCCTTCGCACCAGGAGAACTTCGGAATTGTTGTGGCTGAAGCCCTGGCCTGCCATGTTCCGGTTATTATTTCGAATAAGGTCAACATCTGGCGGGAAATTGCCGCCGACAACGCCGGAATCGTCGCCAACGACGATCTACCAGGAACTGTTGCGGCACTGGCGGCATGGTTAAAGATGTCGGACCAGGAGCGTAACGACATGCGGCGGCGCGCAGCGAAGATTTTCGAGGCGCGTTTTGAAATAACCATGTCTGCCAAGAACTTTTTCGAGGCCATCAGAAATCAACAGCAGCCCGCGGGCCAGCCATCGGCGCGTCCCAGGAATATGTGAAGCACATTTAACATACAGCCAACGTTTGGAGCATTCTTGATATTAAACATGATAGTAGCGAAGTGTTTTCCCGAGACCAGCGGAACCCCTCAAGACAAGACCGGCCGGGGATGTGTTGTAATTTCGGAGCTCCTGTGTTAACTATTGGCAGACATTGGCTAGAGGGCGAGCAGCGGGGGAAAGTGGGGCCATCGCTTCATTCTGAACCCTCAATAGTTCTCCCAGATATCAAGATCACAGGTAGTTTTCGCCAATTTTTTCCGTACTCAATGTACTCGTAACCGCGACTTTGCGGACGTAAAACCATCAATATGTTGTTCTGTCGGGTGCAGCCCGGCATATCAAAGGGAAAAGGAAAGTAAGGAAAACGCCTTGGTAGCTATGCACCGCTACGAGCGCTGACTATTGGCGTGCCGATCATCCGGCGCCAGGCTAATTTAATAAAGGGAGCAATTCGTGCGGATACTCCATGTCATTAGTTCGCTAAATCCGGCAGCCGGCGGCCCAGCTGAGACTCTGCGCCAGTTCATCCCAGCGCTGCAACACCTGGGGCATGCTCTAACCACAGTAACACTCGATTCCCCGGACGCACCCTGGATGGAGACATTCCCTGGGGCAGTTGTAGGCCTGGGACCTGGCAAGGGCACCTATCAATATACTTCGCGCCTGATTCCCTGGCTCAGGCAGAATGCATCACAGTTTGACGCCGTGGTGGTCCGTGGTATTTGGCAATACCACAGCCTGGGAGTCTGGAGAGCACTCAGACACAGTCCTACCCCTTACGTTGTATTCACCCATGGAATGCTCGACCCATGGTTCAAAATGCAATACCCATTAAAACATCTGAAGAAGTGGTTGTATTGGCCATGGGCCGAGTACAGAGTCCTGCGCGATGCGGACGCAGTGTTGTTTACCAGCGAAGAAGAATGCAGCCTCGCGCGCGAGTCATTCTGGCTGTACCGGTGCAATGAGCGGGTTGTGAATTATGGGACATCTGCGCCACCGAAAGACAGTGCGTGCCAGAAGGCGGCTTTTCTCGCCACGTTTCCAGAGACGCAAGGCAAGAGACTGATTCTTTTTTTAAGCCGAATCCATCCCAAGAAAGGGTGCGATCAGCTTATTGAGGCGTTTAGCTCAGTGGCCGCGCGCGACAATAAACTACATCTTGTCCTGGCTGGCCCCGACAATACCCAATGGAGGTCCGGACTCGTGACACTTGCACAAAAGGTGGGTATCCAGGACAGAATCACTTGGACCGGCATGCTCAGCGGTGATCTGAAATGGGGTGCATACCGAGCTGCGGAGGTTTTTGTTCTTCCGTCCCATCAGGAGAATTTCGGCATAGTTGTCGCGGAAGCCCTGGCCTGCGGTGTTCCGGTCTTAATATCGAATAAGGTCAATATTTGGCGTGAAGTGCTCGCGGATAATGCGGGCATGGTAGCGGATGATACATTGAGGGGTACGGAACAGTTGTTGAATGACTGGCTTGATCTTCCATCGGACGCGCATGAAGCATATCGAAAGCAGGCAACACTAACGTTTCGGTCGAGGTTTAACATGCGAAGCGCCGCGGAAGGCCTTGTCGATGTGCTGGCGGAGGTCGTAAAAAATAACCAGCCTCATGCAGGATAAGAAAAACCAGGCCAGCTAAAATGCCAACTTTTGCCTGGAAAAATGCTAGTTTGTCCTGCCTATTTACGAACAACAACTCCAACCGTTATAAATCTTCGGACTTGCCCGCCCCGATTTTTGCAGGCTCGGCGCGTGAAAAACCGTTTAGGTATTCTTTGCGCCAGTTCATTAGGCGGACTTCCAGTGGAATGCAAAATAAGCCGCCGATTATCACTGATGTCAACAGTAACGCAAAAAAGGCCACGCTGAATGCGGGCGTTAGCCCGGCAAAAAGCATAAAGCTGCCCATCAGGACAAGCAACGGACCATGGAGCAAATAAAGCGGATAGCTGATATTGCCCAGGGCATTGGTGCTCGCTTTATGCTCAAGTAGCCAACTGGGCCAGCTGCGGAGGTTGAGCAACAGCGCAATAAAAATCGGGCCTAGCATAAGATTGCGTGCATGAAAATTGATCAGGCCCTTGTATTCGAGCAAAAACACCAAAGCCAGACCTGGCAGCCATAGCCAGGACAGTGCCCGAAGCAGATTTGACTGTTTGAGGTAGTCCCATTTCGCGGCCACGAGCGCACCGGCAAACCATAGGATGCTCATATAGAGGAGCATCCATACACCGACCAGATGTCGTGATCCACTATATCGGTCGAGAAAATAAACCGCAGTTGCCAGAATCAGGGCGATACCCGCTGCGCCAGTTGTGGCCGAGGTGGTCCGTTAACCGGACAACCAAAGCGCAACGGGCCAAAAGAGATAATACGCCATTTCACAGGTGATACTCCACGCGGGAGCGTAGGAGCCAAACCAGCCGGTGACATTTTGCGTAAAAAAGACATTTCCCAGAAAAGCCGTTATATTTATCCCGGTTTGCCACACTGGCGGGCGTGTTCCCAGCCAATGCGCAATGAATTCAACTGCGGCTGCAAACAACAATGCAATATAAAATAATGGCGCGATCCGGGTGACACGGGCAGCAAGATAGGATTTTAGTGAGTAACGCCCCTTCGCATAACTGGTCTGCACTGACAGTTGGATGCAAAAACCGGACAGCACAAAGAACCCCATTACCCAGTAAAAACCGTTACCTATGGTAGCCTGCAAAAGCCTTCCGGTCTGTGTTTCAGCCAACTCGGGAGCAAAGCTCTTGATTGCAAGATCTAGACTGTGTGCCGCAACGACCATGATGGCGAATACGCCACGTAGCACATTGATGCCATGGTGGGTCTTGCTATCGATTTGGCATGCCTTCATTCGATTTTTTCTCTACCTGACACCTTTTACAGCATAGTACGCGGAGCGTGAGTGGCTACGCCTATGTCGTCCCCCCGGCAGCGCTGCAAGTGCTCAGACAGAAGTCGCATGCTCGACTTTGTAGGTACGGATGACGCCCCGGTCGTAGACGCCGTCACCGGCGGCGCCCGGCACTTCCAATACCAGTTCGAGACAGTCTTCCGGGATGCGGAATGGAGGTTTGTCCAGATAGACCCCAGAGTTCGCATAGACGCGTATCCGGCTACCATGAACGATATCCTTGTTAGGTACAATGCCTGGATTGTCAGTCGGATAATGTTCGGTGATAAAACAGACCTTGTATTTGCGTAACTTTGCGAGGATGCGGGCGATTTGCTCATTCGACAGGTGTTGTAGGACTTGCCTGACAAAACATATATCCCCGTCGGGCAAGCTATCCTCAATGATGTCCATGCACAGAAATCGGACATTGTGACCCTGAAAAAAGGACTTATGTTGTTCGATTAAATCGGGAACGACATCGACACCGACATCGACACCGACATACTCAGCGCATAAATCGAGAAAGTTCCGGCCGATCTCTAGATCACCACAGCCAAGATCCACGACTGTCTTGTCACGACCGACAGCATTGAGATAGCCTGTGATCATTTCAATATAAGGCGCAGTAATCGTTTGATTTGCGGAACCGGAGCCTGAGCAAAAGCCACGATCACCCCTTGTGCCCCAATGGCCTTCGCGGTATATCTCCGAAAAGACCTCTCTCGCTGAGCGTGAGACATTGCGGCTGTCGTGCACACGCTGCCTCGATCGTCTGATCATGTGGATAAGAGATTTAGGCAATAACGCCTTTAACAGTTGCTTCATCGCTGACAGTCCCCAAATATACAACCCGCTACATTTAATTGATGAGACGGACGCCATTCATCCCGGTAAAAGAGTGTCGAACCGCTACAGCTACTGCGGTCGCAAAATACAAATACTAAACCAAATACATGCCCCTCACTCAAAACTGATGGGCCAGGCGGCTTTTTTGCAGTTGGCCGAATAGTATCAGGTGGAATCACCGCGGCTACCTGGGTCTCAATATTGCCCCCCGCAACCCTCAAAGTAATGCTGGACCGCCGACCTGTTCAGTGTGAATACAGCCGCCTGTATCAGGAAAGATCGGTGCCCGAGCGAAACCCAGTGCGACACGTGTGCAGAGGCGTTATTCTCGCTGGCATCATTAACCGCGCCTGCGGCGCTTGACTGGTACTCAGGGCACTGTGCGGGGGCAGCTTGTCGTGTGTAATTTTGGGCATTCATTCCCCCTCTTTACTACTGGAAGGGCGCCACCGTACCTTGACCAGGATCAGCCCGATTATAAAACAACTTGCAGTGCAAAGCCCATAGCAGCCAGGATAAAAGCAGCCGTTTTACGCTCGCCAAGAACTTGATTCAGCGGGGGTTATGAATAGCCGCCAACCGTAGAGTTAGGCCTGATAAGCGGTCAGGTACGGAAAAATATGCAGAATTAGTGCTGCTCGCCGGCTATGGTTTTCAGCGCTGAGTCCGTCTTGGAATTAAACATGGCGGCATAGCTATCATCATCCTTTCCGACCGCCGATGGGCGGTCGGCATTCAGCATGGACCTGATGAGCAGCACCACTATCGTATAATGGATGATCACCGTCGCAGCCAGCGCTAGTGTGTGAAGGAGATCGGGCGGGATTGGCATGAGGAAGTGATAAAGGTTGACGAAAAGCGCCTTCCTGCCTGTTCCGCTACCCATCTTGGCCCATGCGACACCAAGCCCCAGGTTAGCGGCCTACGGCGCGCATAATCTGATGAAGCCTAGCCAGAATGCTGTGGTCGACGACAAGCGGGCTCACAAAAGCGCGGCGACTATAAATTTAGCATGTATAGATAATGAGCATTCACTTTACAACGGTGAAACAATCCCAGCCTCTTCCAAAACGTTTTACTTAGAATTGTTTATCAACTTAAGGGCACACTGCCACCATCCATAATCCAATAGCTTGCTGCCCCACCAATGCGGTTGAACACCTGTTCCATTTTTCTCGAACAGTGGATGATAGTTGGCAAGATGTTGAAGGCCGAAGAGGGAGGCGGCATCAAATGTCGCAATGCGTCGGTAATAAGATTCTCCCAGGCTGGTCCGTACTCTGGTCGGCAACTCCTGCAGCACAAAGGCATTAAGGTCGCGTTGCGCCTGGGCCTGGTTTTCATCCCAGCCTGGTCCGCGTGGGGATGCGGGCGCCGATATGATTCCGATTTTGGCATCGCCCGGCGGCGATGTTTTAGCCCAAGTGGCGCTTTTCCCGGTGAGGATTACCTCTATATGCTCGAGTAAATCTGCCTTTACTTGCGCCAGTCGAGATTGGTATTCAGTGGTTTCCGCAGCGCCTCCCTGGCCGATATAGCCTGCGTCATTATGACTCGCCGCCATCATCACGAAACTGGGATTAATATTCTTCAGGCTTTCCAAATCCCACTGACCATTGTTGCTCCACAGTGTTCTCGGTGCAGTTTTCAAATAAGAGCCTCCGCCTAGCGAGTTATTCCAGCAGTAACCCATGCGGTAACCATATTCTCCAAGATTGCGCACAAAAGAATAAATATTATTGGCATCCCACAGATCATTGGACGGAAAACTGCTATTGGAAAATCCGCCGCGGTGAGTGAAGGAGTCACCGTAACTAACGCAGTCGCGTTCCCTCCAACCCTATCCCTCATGATGTTGCAAAAAAGACCGAAGGACCTCGTAATC
>JANNJF010000853.1:0-9885 GCA_031405715.1 Gammaproteobacteria bacterium
TGGGCCGGGTGGCCTTCCAGCGCCTGGACTGGCGCCTCGCCAGTCTGCTCGGCCAACGCTTCCGTGAGCGCAGGACGACGCGTCTGCAGGTAACGCACCAGGAGCTGGCGCACGAACTCGGTACCACGCGCGAGGTCACGAGTCGTCTCCTGAAGGAGTTCGAGAACCTGGGTTGCATCCGTCTGCGCCGTGGTTCGGTCGAGTTGCTGTCGCCACAGGGCCTCGCCCGGCTCTCCGGAGTCACCGGCGTGTGACTTTTCGCCCCGCACCGGCCGACTGTGCCTTTAGTTACAGACTTCCCCGCGATGGCACGCTAGCATCCTGCCGTGCTGAGACGCGCGTCGCACGTCGGCTTAATGCCACGCTGGTCGGGATGGACACGGGATTTTCATTCGTCAGCCATGGCGGCGCTGTACAGGGAAGAATGGAACATACAGGGAAGAGAACGGCATATGGAGCAGCTGAAAGAACGAGTAGCGACACCTCTGGATTTCCTCGCGCAGTTGCAAGCCACAGACAAAAATGAGCTCGAGCGTCTGGGAAAAACGCGAACTTTCGCCAAAGGTGATTTCCTTTTTAAGGCGGGGGAAAACGATTCGAACGTCTACGTTTTAAAACGTGGGCGCGTCAAACTTTTCGGAAGCTCGGCCGAAGGGCGCGATCTCGTTCTCTGGTTTTCCATCGCCGGAGAAATTTTCGGTCTGGCCGAAAGTCTGCAGGAAACGCCGAGAGTGATTTATGCACGCGCGGCTGAACCGTGCGAAGTGCTTTGCATCGCGCGTCCTCAATTTAAGGAGTGGCTGGCCGTCCGCCCGGATGTCGCTTTCAGTTTGATAGGAATCATGGCATTGCGCATGCGAGAACTCGGCCAGCGTCTCTTAAGCCTGGCGAACGGCAACATTCAGATGGAGATCGCCCAGCTTGTGGTGCGGCTGGGGGCAACCTATGGCCGGTCGTCCGGGCAGTACATTCACATGGATATTCCCCTGACCGAGCAGGATATCGCGGACATGGTCGGCACCACGCGCCAAGGCGTCAGTACCTGCCTGGCCGAACTGAAACGCCAGGGCATCGTCGAGAGCGAGCGCCATTTTCTGATTATCAAGAAGCCGGAGGATCTGCGCCAGATTGCCGCGGGACTGGGTGGAATGTCGACTATCGAGCGGCGGAAGAGTAAACGCGGCTGGCCGAATAGGGCTAGCCAGTAGCGGGATCGATGGTAGCATGCGCCGGTTATGGCAGGCGCCATGGACTACCGTCTGCACAAGCGTGGATTCAATATCGGCCTGACTTACAAGGGCCCCACTTACCTAAATGGAGACGATTCATGGACTCGAAAAAATCCGCATTGTTGCTGGCAGCCACCCTGATCGTTCTGTCGGGCATGCCGTGGACCCTGGCCCACGCCGGCTGCGCCCCTTCCGGGGGGAACCGTCCGGTTTGTCCGGCCAGCGCGACTCTCGATGCTGCCAGCTTTATCGATCCGACCGCTTCGATTACCTTCCCTGCGGATGTCCGTATCGGTGAACACAGTTATATAGCCCCCTTCGCCGATCTTCTGACGCCGAAAATCGCCATCGGTGAAAAAACCAATCTTCAGGACAGCGTGATGCTGGCGGGCAGTGGAACCGTGACGTTGGGCGATGAAGTGATACTCGCCCACGGTGCACGCGTGGACGGTCCCGCCAGGATCGGGCGCCGCGCCGTGGTGGGTGAACACAATGCCGCCTTCGTCGGTTTCAACAGTTACGTCAAGGGAGCGACCGTCGAGCACGATGCCATGGTACTGCATCTGGCACGCGTCAATCCGGGTATCGTCGTCAAACATGGCATGGTGGTCCTGTCCGGCAAGAACGTCACGACCCAGGCCCAGGCGGATAACCCGGCGCTCGGGAAAGTCGTCCCGATCACCGATGCCCTGCGCCTGTTCATGGAAGGCGTGCTGCACGTGAATGAAACCTTTGCCAGGGAATACACGCGCCTGTATCGCGACGACAAAACCAATGTTACCGGCATCAACTACGACCCCAGCGACGGCGGTGCGTCGCCCAGCTTCAACCCGACGCGCGACCTGCCGGTCCTGGCCGGCGCCTCGACACGTGTACCGTCATACCGCAACCGCTTCATCGGCGACCTCGGCATGTCAGACAGCTTCAGCCGTCTGAATGACAGGATGGTCGTAGGCAACAAAATATCCTTGCGCACCGACGAGGGCGAACCGTTTCATGTCGGCACGATCGCGCGCATGAACGACCGCACCACCTTCCATGCCCTCGAGCACACCGGTATCGATCTCCACAATAACATCACCTATGGCCTGCGTTCGCTGGTGCATGGTGGTCAATCGAACGCCACCGTGAACAACCCGCACAGCAGCACCGTCATGGGCGAGGGTACGCGGCTGGGGAATTACGCGGTGTTGTTTCGTTCCGACACCGGCGCCAACGTCACCATCGGCTGCGGCAGCCTGGTGGACGGTTCCACCCTGCCGGCGGGGACCGTGATTCCGGCACGGACGGTTGTGATCAACCGCGGACAGGCGGGCGAGACGACCTATCCGGTCGAATGGAACCCGGGCTGCCCCACAGGTGGCATGGGCAGCTGAAGTCGTGCAGCGGGTCCGTGGCGCTGCCCGCACGGCGGGATGGGCATGGCGGATTCGATTGTGCTGCGCGCTGTGGCTACTGCTACTGCTCGGGCTCGTCTCCGCTTGCACGGGATTGGCGCCGGTGGCGTTACCCCAGCCCCAGGTATTGACCGGCTTGCACGCCACGTTGGAGGATGAGACGGATCGTTATACCCAGGATGGGGTCGAGTACTGGCGCTGGAAAACCCACTGGGTGGTCCGGTGGGACCCGGTGCCGGGCGCGGTCGCCTACGAATTGGTCTACATGACCTCGGAGGGTGCCAGCAATAAGACCTCCAGGCTCGACCAGCCGCCGTACCGCCTGGAGGTGGCACTGGGCGACAACGCCCAACACGAGGGTATGCCCACGCGAGCAATGCAGCTACTCACCATTCAGGGCCTGCTGGCCGTGAAAATCCTTCCACGCCTGGCCGACGGATCCATCGGCACGTTCTCCACATGGTTGCAGGTGGGGCGCCCCTATCCGTAAAAGCGCCAGGCGCGGCCTCACCTTCGGTTCGACCACGCGCAGCACTCCGCGGCCGTCAAGCGGTCTGGGCCATAGACTCCGGCAGCGGCACGAGTCGGGGAACGGCTTTCTTGATGTACAACTGATGCAGGATCTGCGTGGTCAGCACCGTGAACAGCGTCCACTCGAGCTGAGTCAGACGATAACCCGCATTCATCTCGGCGGGGCGTGCCATGCCCTGTAATTCCCGTTGCAGCGCCTGCACGCGGTCGGGATCGAAGAGGTCGGTCTCGATCAGCGCTTCGCGCGAGAGATACGGTTGCAGCTCGTCTCGGCGTTCGGCGGTAAAAAACCAGGCGCTGATGGGCGTATAGAAACCGCGTTTTTTATAGGCGTGCGGAACGGTTGGCAGGCGCGGCGTCATGTGCTTTTTCAAGATGTGTTTCTCGTTTAAGCCGTTGAGCTTCATGTGAGGCGGCATCCGGGCGATCAACTCGACCAGCGGGTGATCGAGAAAGGGCAGGCGTGCCTCCACCCCGTGCGCCATGCTGAGACGATCGCTCTTCCACAGGATCCAGCCCGGCAGGCGCGTTTTCATCTCGAAATACAAGGACTGGTTGAGTGCATCGCGTCCGGACAGTTGCGCTTGCATGCCGGCGACGAGCGCATCCATTTGCGCCTCCCCGTCGATCGCGGCGTCATCGCGCATGATGCCCGCGCGTTGGGCGCGGGTGATCTGCCAGAAGTCATGCCACGCCGGATAAAAACCGAACCGGTCCACAGTCCACCGCTGTGCCGCGCGCCCGTGCAGGGAGAGCAGCAGGCGCATCTGATCGCGTGGAAAATAACGCGTGTACCGGTGCAAGTAACGCCAGCGACGCAACAGGCTCTTCACAGCGCCGTTCGACCAAAGTCGCATGTTGTCCTGGCGGAAGCAATCGTAGCCGGCCAGTACTTCATCGGCGCCGTCGCCGGTGTACACGACCTTGTAGCGATTCTCGCGCACCAGGCCGGACAACAGGTAATGCGGAACATCGACTGCCATGCGTTGCGGCTGCTCAAGGTGGTAAATGCATTGCACCAGGTCATCGAGATAACCTTGCGGTCGCGCGTCCTGCAGGCGCAGCTCGGTATTCTCCACGCCCATGGACTGCGCGATCGCACGATACTGGGGCGACTCGTCATAGTCGGAATTATCGAAACCAATGGAAAATGTCTGCACCCGTGGTTGGCTATCGGCCAGTAGCCGGGTGACGCTGCACGAGTCGATGCCCCCGGAGAGATAGGCGCCGATGGCGACGTCGCCGATGGCATGGCTCGCGACGGCATCCTGTAGCGCGTCGGCGAAGCGCGGGGTCCAGTAACTTTCATCCATGCTCTCGTAGTCCCCGGCCTGCGGAAAATTGATATCCCAGTAGCGCTCCAGACGCGGCGTGCTGCCGGCCGCGATATGTAGTGTGTGCGCCGGCGGTAACTCATAAATGTGCGTGAAAGGGGTGTGCGGGGCGATGGCGAATTGGTAGGTGAAATAGTTTTTTATCGATGCACGATCGAGCTCCGCCCCCACCAGTCCGGATGCGAATAGCGCCTTGATCTCCGAGGCGGCGACAAACACCCGGTCATCGTTGTAGTAGTAAAGCGGCTTAATGCCCAGCCGGTCGCGCGCCAGAAACAACTCGCCGGAGATAGCGTCATGAATGGCAAAGGCGAACATGCCGCGCAATTTTGCCACCGACTTCGCGCCGAACTCGTGGTATGCGTTCAACACCACCTCGGTATCCGAGTGCGTTCGAAACGGCGCACCGCGCGCAATGAGCGATTGACGCAGGCCCTGGAAATTGTAAATCTCGCCGTTGTAGGTGATGGCCAGTTGACCATCGGCGGTCTGCATCGGCTGTGTACCGCCCTGGATATCCACGATGCTCAGACGCGCATGCGCCAGGGCCACGGCGCGACGCGACAAAACATGGGCGGCATCCGGTCCGCGATGTGCCAGGGCCCGATGCATGGCGCGGGCACGCCACGCCTCGGGTGTGGCGCCGTTGTGGTAGAGTATGATTGCGATGCCACACATGATATTTTTTTTCCTCCCCGCACTGCTATGCTAAAGCCGCGCAAGAAAAGACAACGGCACCCGAAGGTGCCGTTGTTTACTGAACAGCGGTGAGGGCCGTCAACCCAAGCCCTCGACGGGCATTACATGCCGCCGCCCATACCACCTCCTCCGCCGCCACCGCCCATACCGCCACCACCGCCTCCGCCACCCATAAATACCTCCTACATAAAGTTAAAGTTGCATTGGAAAAATACCCTTGAACATTTCCCCCGAAACTTCCGAAGGAAAGGCAAAGCTACAGAAGGCTTCTTGTTGATGCTGTCAGATTTCTGACAGTTTCGTGGATTTTTTTATGTATGATCCCGCGATGGTCTGCCTGGCCGACGGACGGTGGCGTGGGGCGGACGCAATAACCGGTATCGATATTTTCCAGCAGCCGTGGGGTTGTGGCACGTCGATAGCATGGTACGACAGGATGTTGCTCGACTAGATCCAAAAGTCGCTGGGGCGAATCAAGGACCCGGCCATGCGCAAATCCGCATACGCAGAGCGGCTGGCGGAACACACGGCTGAGGCCGGCAAGCCCGGGCAGCATGGTTTGCCGGGACGGATATCGTCGCGGTAACGAGCCGCGATGCAAACTCTGCCGGTCGCTATTTCTGTTGGTGCGCCAGCGCCGTACGATACCCTTCATGGCGCGCAGACAGTTCTGCATGGGTGCCAATGTCGGCGCTGCCATTGCCGTTCAGGTAGACGATCCGGTCGACGCCCTGCAAGGTGGAATAACGATGCGCGATCACTAGGGTGGTACGGCCGCGGCGCGCAAAGGCCAAGGCCTGCAGCAAGGCCATTTCCGCTTGCGCGTCCAGCGCCGAGGTCGCCTCGTCGAAGATCAGTAAGGAGGATTTTTTCAGCAATGCCTGGGCGATCGCCAGCCGCTGCTTCTGTCCGCTGGACAGGCGCGCGCCCTGCGCGCCGAGTGCTGTGTCGTAGCCCTGCGGAAGCTGGAGGATGAATTCATGTGCCTGCGCATGACGCGCCGCGGCAACTATCTCCGCCTCGCTTGCGTCGGGGTTGGCGAGTAAAAGGTTGACGCGCACGCTGTTATCGAGCAGAAACGGTTCCTGCCACACCACCGCCAGATGCGCGCGCAACGAGGCCACGCATACATCGCGCAGATCGTGGCCGTCCAGATAAATGGCGCCCTGGGTCGGATCGTAGAAACGCAACAACAGGCGCGCGAGCGTCGATTTTCCGGAACCGCTGGCTCCCACCAGGCCAATGAATTCGCCCGGCCGGATAGCGAGACTGAAGCCGTGCAGCATGACTGGCGAACCGGGGTAGGCGAAGCCGACGTCCGCAAAGCGCAATTCACCCGCGACCTCGGACAGGGCGTGCGCCGGCTCGCGCGTGCGCACCAGCGGAACGCTGTCCAGAATCTCGGCGATGCGCGCCGCCGCCGCCGCGCGGATTTGCGACTCGACCGGAATATTGGCCAGGCCCTGCAGCGGTCTGGCGAGATAGCCGGTATACAGCAGGAAATTGACCAACCCGCCCAGGGTCAAGGTGCCGCGTTCCATTGCCTCTACACCAAGCACCACGAGCACGATGGCGCACAACGCGGTCAGCAATTCAAAGCTCACGACAAAGGCATTCTGGGTCAGTAAATTGCGCATGGCGGCGCGGCGGAAACCGGAAAACAACTGGGCGAAGCGCGTCAACATTGCCGGTTCGGCGTTGAATGAGTTAATGCCCTGCAGATTGGCAAGCGACTCCTCCTCGAATGCGCTCATGCCTCCCTGCTGGGCGAGAAACTGCCCGGAGGAGCGGCGCATGCGCGCGGAGAAGTAGCGTTGATGCAGCCAGAACAACGGCAACAAGGCGAGCGCCACCAGGGTCAGGCGCGGCTCGATCCACAGTAACACCGCGACATAGATCAGGAACGTCAGGCTGTGGGAAAACAACTGGCCGGGAACCAGCACCAGCAACTGCGACACCCGGCTGACGTCCTGGGCCAGACGCGTCAGCAGGTCGCCCGCGGCGTATCGGGTTTTAACCGGCGTCGACAGCAACAACAGGTGCGCATAGAGCGCGCGCCGAATGGAGAAGATCACGCGCTGCTCCATCCATTCGTACAGATAGTAATGGGCGTAACGCAGGAGTTGCAGCAGCACCACCAGCGCCGTCACCGCGAAAAAATAGCCGGGTAAGGCCTCGAGGCGGCCGGCAAGCAGCAGGTCGAATCCATGTCCGACCATCCAGATCAGCGCCGCCGAGCTGACGGTGGCAGCCAGTATCACCAGCGCGTTGACCAGCAGGCGTCCCGAATCCGGCTTTAGGTATTGCGCGAAGCGGCGTATCGAATGCATCAAATCGGCGGAGGGCGGGCCCGCGGCTTCTGGAGTCATCGGCAACATCCTGTATTGGATAGACTGCGCATTGGGACACGATACTATCGCGGGCGGCCGCCAAGAGTCATTATTGAATGGTTGTTCCAAGTGCGGGAAGACTTAATCTAGCCGCTTTTTCGCGGAATCCGCGGGCACGCCGAGACGTTGGTGTCTCCGGGGGCGGGGTGGATTCTGCCCAAGGTGGCCACCAGGTGGTCGTCCGGGCGCCATCGGTGCGGGTCGAAAGCGCCGGGAGGATCTTTAAGCCTTGAAGCGACCGGGACAGCTCCGGTGTGTGTCCGGGCGTGCCGGCCGCCAGAAGAATCGCGTGGTGCGTTGATTTTCCGTCGTCCCTCCCGTAAAATTCCGCTTCAGCCGGAAAACCTATTTTTCCCCTAGTTCAAGCGGAAGAGGCCCATTACGCCTCTTCCGCTTTTGTACATCTACGCCCCGAGGTATTTCGCTGATGCGGCCTGCACTGCTTGCGCTGGAAGATGGATCTCTGTTCCCCGGGGAGGCCATCGGTATTTCAGGGCAGGCGGTGGGCGAGGTGGTGTTCAACACCGCCATGACCGGCTACCAGGAAATCCTCACGGACCCGTCCTATGCCCGTCAGATCGTTACGCTTACCTATCCCCACATCGGCAACACCGGTACCAACGGCGAGGACATGGAATCCCCCAAGGTCTACGCCACCGGTCTCGTGATCCGCGATCTGCCGCCGCAATCCAGCAGCTGGCGTGCCGCGTCGACCCTGGGGGATTTCCTGCGCAAGCAGAAGGTGGTGGGCATTGCCGGTATCGACACGCGCCGTCTGACGCGGCTGCTGCGCGAGAAGGGCGCGCAGAATGGCTGCCTCGTGGCGGCGGACGACGGTGAAAAGATCGACAAGAAGGCGGCGCTGAAACTGGCGCGGGCCTTCGCCGGCCTCAAGGGCATGGACCTGGCCAAGGTGGTGAGCGTCAAAAATGCTTACGACTGGACCGAAGGCGGCTGGGATCTGTCGGCTGGTTATCGCAAGGGTCCGGCCTCCCGCTTCAAGGTCGTGGCCTATGATTTCGGCGTCAAGCGCAACATCCTGCGCATGCTCGCGGATCGGGGTTGCGCTGTGACCGTGGTGCCGGCCAAGACCAGCGCCGCCGAGGTGCTGGCGCTGAAGCCCCACGGGGTGTTCCTGTCCAATGGCCCGGGCGATCCGGAGCCGTGCACCTATGCCATCGACGCGATCCGCGCCATCGTCGCCACGGGCCTGCCGGTGTTCGGCATCTGCCTCGGTCATCAACTGCTGGGCCTGGCGTCCGGTGCGCGCACCCTGAAGATGAAGTTCGGTCATCACGGCGCCAACCACCCGGTACAGGATCTCGACTCTGGCCGCGTGATGATCACCAGCCAGAACCACGGTTTCGCCGTGGACGAGTCCACGCTGCCGGCTATACTGCGGGTCACGCATCGCTCGCTGTTCGACGGCACCATCCAGGGGCTCGAGCGTACCGACCAGCCGGCATTCTGTTTCCAGGGTCACCCGGAGGCGAGTCCCGGCCCGCACGACGTGGCACCGCTGTTCGACCGGTTTATTCATCTAATGGAGAAGTTGCAAGTAACAAGTAGCAAGTTGCAAGGAAAACCAGTTCGGGAAATACCGACCCCATGACTATCCCTTGCCACTTACTACTTACTACTTGCTACTGACGTACATGCCTAAACGTAAAGACATAAAAAGCATCCTCATCATCGGCGCCGGTCCCATCGTTATTGGCCAGGGCTGCGAGTTCGACTATTCCGGCGCGCAGGCCTGCAAGGCGCTGAAGGAGGAGGGTTACCGGGTGATCCTGGTGAACTCCAATCCGGCCACCATCATGACCGACCCGGACCTGGCGGACGCCACTTATATAGAGCCGATCAACTGGCAGACCGTGGCGCGCATCATCGCCAAGGAACGCCCGGACGCCCTGCTGCCCACCATGGGCGGGCAGACCGCCCTCAACTGCGCCCTCGATCTGGATCGCGAGGGTGTGCTGGCGGAATACAAGGTGGAGATGATCGGCGCCAAGCGCGATGCCATCGACAAGGCCGAGGATCGCGAGCTGTTCAAGAAGGCCATGGAGGATATCGGTCTGGGCGTGGCGCGTGGCGCCGTGGCGCACAGCATGGAAGCGGCCTTGCAGGTGCAGGCCATGATCGGCTTCCCGGCGATCATCCGGCCGTCCTTCACCCTCGGTGGCAGCGGCGGCGGCATCGCCTATAACAAGGAGGAATTCGTCACCATCTGCGAACGCGGTCTCGACGCCTCGCCGACGCGTGAACTGCTGATCGAGGAATCCCTCATCGGCTGGAAGGAATACGA
>JANNJF010000854.1:0-2303 GCA_031405715.1 Gammaproteobacteria bacterium
CGGCCTGATACAGGTGGCGGCGGCAGAGTCGGTGCTGGTCATCAATGTCCACCATATCGCCTTCGATGGCTGGTCCTTGGGTGTGCTGGTGCGTGAACTGTTTCAAGCTTACCGCAGCACGCGCGCGGCGGGTACGGCACCACTCGCACCCCTGGCGTTTCAATACGCCGACTACAGCGTGTGGCGCAACGAACAGCTGAGCATGTCTCTGCGTGCACCGCAGCAGGAATTTTGGCGGCGTTATCTGGCGGGCGCGCCGGCCATGCTCGATCTTCCCCACGACCGGCCGCGACCGGAACAGTCGTCGGGCAACGGCGCGATGCAGCAGCTGATCGTGCCGCGCGAGCTGTTTACGCGCCTGTGCGACCTGGGTAAATCCGAGCAGGCCACGCCCTTCAATGTTTTTATGGCCTTGTTCCAGGTGTTATTGCTGCGTTACACGGGGCAGGACGATATGGTGCTCGGCACGCCGGTCTCGGGGCGCGAGCGCGATGATACCCATGGGCTGATCGGCGTATTCGCCAACACACTGCCGATACGCACGCGTATCGATCCCGCGACGTCGTTTCGCGCCGCGCTGCACGCCGCCCAGGCCGCGGCGCTGGATGCCTTTGGCCACGCGGATCTGCCGTTTGACGCCATCGTCGAGGCGACACGCCCGGAGCGCATTGCCGGCTGTAATCCGCTGTTTCAGGTGATGTTCGCTTATCAGAATAAAGTAGACCCGGTGCAGTTGGACGATGTGTTCGTGATCTACGAGGTCTTCGATCCGGGCACGACCAAGTTCGATCTATCCCTCGATATCTTCGAAGGGCCGGAAGGGCCGACCTGTCTGTTCGAATACGATACGGCATTGTTCAGTGATGCACGCATCACGCGTATGCTCGCGCACTTTCTGCGCCTCGCGCAGCGGGTACTGGAGAACCCGGATCTGCCGGTCTGCAATATCGATTATCTGACCGACGCGGAGCGGCGCCTGGCGCTGACGGATGCCGCGCAAACCAAGCACCTACCTTATCCGGGTTCTTTCGTGAAGGTATTCGATGCCTGTGCCGCTGACCACGGACAGACCACGGCGGTGGTGGACGCAGACCGGCGTTTGACTTACCAGGAGCTTAAGTACAACGCCGAGCGCCTGGCGGCCGGACTCGCCCAGCACGGCGTCGGGCGCGGCACGGTGGTGGGCGTGTGCCTGCCCCGCGGCGCGGCCCTGGCGGAGACGCTGCTGGCGGTGCTCAAGTGCGGTGCCGCCTTCGTGGCGTTGGATCCCGCGCATCCGCCGCAGCGGCTGGCGCATGTGGCGCAGGACGCAACGGTCGGCGCCATCGTCACCCACCACGCCCTGGCCGGCGCGTTGCCGGTGTTCAATGCCGCCGTCCTGTTCTATGAATCCCTGGGCGCGGCGTCGGCAGCGTCCTGTCCGCCCGCCGCGTGCGTGCAAGCCGAGGACCTGGCCTATGTCGTTTACACCTCCGGCACCACCGGCCTGCCCAAGGGGGCCGGAGTCACCCACCGCAACTGGCTTAACGCCTTACACGGCTGGGTCACGGTCTATGGGCTGGGTAAAAACGTCCAGCGCCATCTGCAGATGGCAAGTTTCCCCTTCGATGTATTCTGCGGCGATTTCATTCGCGCCCTGGGCAGCGGCGGCACCCTGGTTATTTGCCCGCAGGAGACCTTGGGCGATGCGGCGGCGCTGTATGACCTGATGGCGCGCGAACACATCGACTGCGCGGAGTTTGTTCCGGCGGTGTTCCGTGGCCTCGCCGCATGGCTGCGCGAAACGACGCAGCGCCTGGATTTCATGCGCGTGTTGATTGTCGCTTCGGATAGCTGGTATCGCGACGAATATGCCTCCTACACGACGCTCATCGGCGAGCAGACACGACTGATCAATTCCTATGGCATGGCGGAAGCCACCATCGACAGCACCTGGTTCGAACAGTCAGCAGGCCACACGGCGACCGAGCATGACGTTGCCGGCCAGTTGGTACCCATCGGCCGCGCGTTTCCCAACGTGGAGGTTTATGTTCTGGATCGGTATTTGCAACCTGTGCCACCCGGCATTGCCGGCGAGATCTGTGTAGCCGGTTGGGGTGTATCGCGGGGTTATCTGAACCAGCCGGAACTCAACCAACAACGCTTCGTGCCGCATCCGTTCCGCACCGAGGCAGGCGCGCGTCTCTATCGCAGCGGCGATATCGGCCGCCTGCGCGCCGATGGGCAGCTCGAACTGCTGGGGCGCAACGACCAGCAGGTCAAGATCCGTGGACAGCGCATCGAGCTGGCGGAGATCGAAACGG
>JANNJF010000855.1:0-2482 GCA_031405715.1 Gammaproteobacteria bacterium
TTGTTACATGTCCCCTTGCCAAGGCCTCGCGTAGCCATGCGCCGGGCCGATATCCGCAACATCGCGATCATCGCGCACGTCGACCACGGGAAGACGACGCTGGTCGACGCCATGCTGCGTCAGAGCCACATCTTTCGCGACTATCAGCAAGTCGCCGAGCGGGTCATGGACTCGAACGACCTGGAGCGCGAGCGCGGCATCACGATTCTCGCCAAGAACTGCGCGGTGCGCTACGAGGGTACGCACATCAACATCGTGGACACGCCGGGCCATGCGGATTTCGGCGGCGAAGTGGAGCGCGTGCTGTCCATGGTGGACTCGGTATTGTTGCTGGTGGACGCTATGGACGGCCCCATGCCGCAGACGCGCTTCGTGACGCGCAAGGCCTTTGCTCAAGGATTGAAGCCCATCGTGGTGATCAATAAAGTCGACCGCCCCGGCGCGCGCCCTGAATGGGTGCTGAACCAAACGTTCGATCTGTTCGACAAGCTCGGCGCCACCGACGAACAGCTGGATTTCCCCGTGGTCTACGCCTCGGCCCTGAACGGCTACGCCGGTCTCAACCAGGACGTGCGCGACGGCGACATGACGCCGCTGTTCGAGGCCATCATCAAGAACGTGGCGGCCCCGGACGTGGATATCGACGGCCCGTTTCAGATGCAGGTATCGAGCCTGGATTACTCCAGCTACGTCGGCGCCATCGCCGTGGGCCGCATCAAGCGCGGACGCGTGAAACCCAACCAGCAGGTGGTGATCACCGACCCCGCGGGCAAGACGCGCAACGGCCGGGTGCTGCAGGTGTTGGGCTTTATGGGATTGGAGCGCACCGAGGTGCCGGAGGCCAGCGCCGGCGACATCGTCGCCATCACCGGCATTGAGGCGCCGCACATCTCCGACACCTTCTGCGATCCCGCCAAGGTCGAGCCGATGCCGCCCCTGTCCGTGGACGAGCCCACGGTCACCATGTCCTTCGAGGTAAACAACTCCCCCTTCGCCGGCCAGGACGGCAAGTACGTCACCAGCCGCCAGATCCGCGAGCGCCTGGAGCGGGAGCTCATCACCAACGTGGCGCTGCGGGTGGAAGACACCGGCAGCCCGGACAAATTCCGCGTCTCCGGCCGCGGCGAGCTGCACCTCGGCATCCTCATCGAAAACATGCGGCGCGAGGGCTACGAGTTGGGCGTGTCCCGTCCCCAGGTGATTATCAAGGAAGTCGGGGGCGAGAAACACGAACCCTACGAAAATCTCACCGTGGACGTGGAGGCCCAGCACCAGGGCGGCGTCATGGAAAAGCTCGGTATGCGCAAGGGTGATTTGCTGAACATGGAACCGGACGGCAAGGGCCGGGTACGCCTGGAGTACATGATCCCGGCACGCGGCCTTATCGGCTTCCAGACCGACTTCCTCACGGCCACCGCCGGCAGCGGTCTGATCTATCACGTGTTCGACCACTACGGCCCGATGAAGAAGGGCGAGATGGGCGGACGCATCAACGGCGTGCTCATCGCCAACGGTGTCGGCACCAGCGTGGCCTATGCCCTGTGGAACCTGCAGGAGCGCGGGCGCATGTTTGTCGGCCCCGGTGAGGAGTTGTACGAAGGCATGATCATCGGCATCCACACCCGCGACAATGACCTGGTGGTGAACGCCATGAAGGGCAAGCAGCTCACCAACGTGCGCGCCTCCGGTACGGACGATGCCATTACGCTGGTGCCGCCGATCCAACTGACCCTGGAGCGCGCCCTGGAGTTCATCGAGGACGACGAGCTGGTGGAGGTCACCCCCAACCACATCCGTCTGCGCAAGCGCTTCCTCAAGGAAACCGACCGCAAACGCGCCGAGCGTTCCGCAGCGGGCTGAGGCACGCAGAGCAGCACGGGCCGTATGGACCCGTGCTGCCGGTCGCACATCAGCGGCGAAGTAGGATGCCTGTCTCGACTTACCCGCATCGTCTGAATGGTCCGTGCAACGGCTAGTCGCCCCGACTGCGCACGGGTCGATGGTTGTTTCCCTTAGTTGTTTCCCTTAGTTGTTTCCCTTATATAGATATTTTTCTGCGGGCCTGTACGCCTTCCTGACCTCCTCAGCTCATCCATACCTATTACACTAAAAACGGCCGGGCAACCCGGAGCGAGGGTCGAGCCGTCAGGCTACTTCGCCCTGGGCACGGCCTGCCTGTCAGGATTCACCCCTGTTCTGCGACTAAAGCTTTTAATCTTTAGAAATACGGCGGGACGGCACAGCGCAGTGCCGCGCGCTGTTGAACTGCCGACCTATCACACACCTGATCCATTCAGACACAAGGTGATTATGCCGCGCTCATTCCTGGTGGTCGAAGACGACACAGACATCGCCCACCTGCTGGACGTCAACCTGCGGGAGCTGTGCGGGCACATCGACGTCGTGCACGATGGCGTGCAAGGACTGGCGCGCGCTATGGCGCATGCCTATGACCTGATCATTCTCGACCTGCGTCTGCCAC
>JANNJF010000856.1:0-2389 GCA_031405715.1 Gammaproteobacteria bacterium
GGCAATGTAGATATTGCCGTTCCCATCGATCGCGATGGAGTGGGGATTGGTGATCGCCCCTGTCACACCCAGTTGCTTGGTTCCGAATGAGGAGGAGGGCACCGAGGCGCTTCCACCTCCGCCGCACGCGGATAGCGTGGCCAGTGCGAGTATCGCGAGGAGAGTATTGAGGGAGGTGTTGACGAAGCGCTTATCCATTTTAGTGGTTCCGATTAGTGCGCAGGGAATTCTACGCGGTTAGGTTCTTGTTCTTGCCGCTCACGCAGCGTGCATCTCGCACCAAGATTGCTTCGTCGTTATCGCTCCTCGCAATGACGGGCCGGCAATCAAAACAAACTCGCACTCAACTCACTCACCGCCGCCAGCATCTCCGGATCATCCGTCAGCGCCTCGGCGATGGCACCACGGCAGGCGCGGCGCGGTTCGATGCCGTCGGCCATGAGCTTGGCGGCGTGTACCAACAGACGCGTGCTGGCGCCTTCATCCAGGCCGTTGCCCTTCAGGTTGCGCGTCATGCCGGCGAATTTCACCAGGCGTTCCGCCATGCCGGCGTCGATGCCGGACTCGTGTACGATAATCTGCTTTTCCAGGGAGGCGAGCGGGTAGTTGAATTCAATCGCCACAAAACGCTGGCGTGTGCTCTGCTTGAGATCCTTGAGCACGCTCTGATATCCCGGGTTGTAGGAAATGGCGAGACAGAATTCCTTGGTGGCCACCAGCAGTTCGCCGGTCTTTTCCACCGGCAGTACCCGCCGGTCGTCCGCTAGGGGATGGATCACCACGGTGGTGTCCTTGCGCGCCTCGACGATCTCATCCAGATAACAGATGGCGCCGAGGCGCACGGCCCGCGCCAGGGGGCCGTCCACCCACACGGTTTCACCCGCTGTTATAAGGTATCGGCCCACCAGGTCCGAGGCGGTGAGGTCGTCATGGCAGGAAACGGTGATGAGGGGGCGCTTCAGGCGCCAGGCCATGTGCTCCATGAAGCGGGTTTTGCCACAACCCGTGGGGCCTTTGAGCAGCACCGGGATCTCGTTGCGGTAGGCCGCCTCGAACAGGGCGATTTCCTCGCCCTGCTGTTCATAATAAGGTTCGTCTCGAATGAGGTACTCATCCGCGGTTAAGGCCTGGGTCGTCACGCTATTCCCTTAATAATAAAGCAACATTAGCCCCACTCTTACGTCCGCGGGACACCAAGCCGCCAGTATGCCAAAAACCCCGGGCAATAGAAAAAGCGTTTGATCGTCGTCAAATGCGGCCGGTCGCGGGACATGGTATAAGTGATCTGCTTTTGGGGGTGGAAGCGATACAGTCAGTCTATCTCCGCATACAAAATTTCAATCTATATAAGGTGTGTCCACCTGTGGCAGTCAGCGGCCCGGCGGGGTATGTTTCGCTCCTTATATAAATAATATCCATTTAGGGTCACGGCGGCTTGCCGGGGCCTTTAAAAATGCGATGGAGACGATAGCTATGGCGGCTGTAGTAGCAACGAACGAGACCATTCTGGTCGTAGGTGGTGGCATCAGCGGCATGACGGCGGCCATCGAAGCGGCGGAGTGCGGCAAGCAAGTGGTGCTGTTGGAGAGAGGCCCGTCTTTGGGTGGGCGCGTCAGCCAGCTGTATAAATACTTTCCCAAGCTGTGCCATCCCACCTGCGGCCTCGAGATCAACCTGCGTCGCCTCAAGGGCAGCAAGAACATCCGTGTGCTGACCATGGCGGAGGTCCAGGGCATCACCGGCGAGGCCGGCAACTACAGCGTCAAGGTCAAACTCAAGCCGCGTTACGTGAACGAAAACTGCACTGCCTGCGGCGCCTGTGGTGAGGCCGTTACCGCCGAAGTGGACAACGCCTTCAACTACAATCTGAACAAAACCAAGGCCGCGTATCTGCCCTTCAACATGGCCTACCCGCAGCGCTTTGTGCTGGATCCGTCCATCATCGACACGCCGGACGCGGACAAGGCCAAGGCCGCGTGTAAGTACGACGCCGTTGACCTTAATATGAAGGAAGAGACCATTCAGCTCAAAGTCGGCGCTATCGTGTGGGCGACTGGCTGGCGTCCGTACGACGCGGCCAAGATTCAGCCTTATGGCTACGACCGCTACAAGAACGTCATCACCAGCGTTGAGTTCGAACGCATGCTCGATCCGTTCGGCCCGACCGCTGGCAAGCTGGTGCGGCCATCAGATGGTAAAGAAGCGAAGAACGTCGCCTTCATTCAATGCGCAGGCTCGCGCGACCGTAATCACCTGAAACATTGCTCGCGCATTTGCTGCATGGCTTCGCTCAAGCAATCCACGTATGTGAGCGAGAAATTCGGCGACGATGCAAAATCGACTATCTACTACATCGATATCCGCGCTATCGACCGCTTTGAGGATTTCT
>JANNJF010000857.1:0-3532 GCA_031405715.1 Gammaproteobacteria bacterium
CCTGTAAGTGGGGGGTAAATCCTGGCACAACACAAGTTAACGTTTCGCCGTTTTTTGGCGAAGATGAACAGAATAACAGGCTGTAATCAGCGACGGCATGATAAAACAACGGACTTTAAAGAATGTTATCCGGGCCACCGGAGTCGGTTTGCACACCGGCGAAAAGGTTTACCTCACCTTGCGTCCCGCGCCGGTGGAAAGCGGTATTATTTTCCGCCGCACCGACCTGCCCGTGCCGGTCGAGGTACACGCGCGACCCGAGAATGTCACCGATACCCGCCTTTCCACAACGCTGGAAAATAACGGTGTAAAGATTTCCACGGTAGAGCACCTGATGTCGGCGTTCGCTGGTCTCGGCATCGACAATGCCTATGTGGATGTCACCGCGCCGGAAGTCCCGATTATGGACGGTAGCGCCGGTCCCTTTGTCTTCCTGATTCAATCCGCAGGAATCGAAGAACAGCAGGCGCCCAAGCGTTTCATGCGCATAAAAAAAGAAATCCGCATCGAGGACGGCGATAAGTGGGTGTGTTTCGAGCCTTGGGATGGTTTCAAGGTTTCCTTCTCCATCGACTTCGACCATCCGACCTTCAGGAATTCCACGCAGGTCGCAAGCGTGGATTTTTCCACTACCTCCTTCGTAAAGGAAGTGAGCCGTGCGCGCACTTTCGGTTTCATGCGTGATTTGGAGGCCTTGCGCCAGGCGGGCCTGGCCCGTGGCGGCGGCTTGGACAACGCGATCGTCATGGACAGTTTTCGTGTCCTCAACGACGACGGACTGCGCTACGAAGATGAGTTTGTCAAACACAAGGTATTGGACGCCATTGGCGACCTGTATTTGTTGGGGCATCCATTGATAGGTGCGTTCAGCGCCTACAAATCGGGACATGCCTTGAACAACCGCCTCCTGCGCGCGTTGAAGGCCGATGAAGACGCGTGGGAGTTGGTGTCCTATGCGGAAACGGACAAAGCCGCTATTTCCTTCATGCGCACAGTACCGGCAATCTGAGTTGGCGGACCTAATTTTGATCACAAAATGGAATATGACAGGCTCGCTAAACTGATATGAACGTCATTCTGGTCCCCCAAAGCCACCGGCGAGGCATGAACATCAGCCTCAGCCACTACCACGTGGTCACCCTGTCCGTGGTGCTGTTGTTGGTCCTTCCCCTCGTGATGGGTACCGTCGCCTATAAAATACAGGCGCTGCGCAACAATCAGGGTATGCGCAGTGCGGAATACGTGCAGCAGCAGGAGCGCATGCTCGCCAGTCAGCGGCAGGAAATCGAGACCGTGCGTCGCAATGCCGAAGTCCACCTCAATGCTTTGGCGCAACGACTCGGTTATATGCAGGCGCAGATGCTGCGCGTCAATGCCCTGGGCCAGCGGTTGACGCGCATGGCCAATCTCGATAAGAGCGAGTTTGATTTTTCCGAAGATCCCGCCATGGGCGGTCCCGAGAGCCCCGGCGCGGTCGCCAATCCGGCAGTGGATGACTTTATAAAATCCATCGATGGCCTGGCGGCGGACATGGATAAAAAGGCCCAGAGCCTGGGTGTGCTGGAAAATCTTCTGATGGACCGTCAGTTGCAGGCGGCGGTCTCCCCCGGTGGCTGGCCCACCGAAGGCGGGTGGATGTCATCCGGCTATGGGATGCGTTCCGATCCGTTTACCGGGCGCAAGGCCTATCACGAGGGTGTCGACATCGCCAGCCGGTTTGGTTCACGCATCAAGGCCATGGGCGGCGGCGTTGTGAGCCATGCCGGTGAAAAAGACGGTTATGGCCTGGTGGTGGAGATCAACCACGGCACGGGCGTTTCCACGCGTTACGCCCATTCCAGCGGCGTGCTGGTCAAAGTGGGTGACCGGGTGCAAAAGGGACAGGATATCGCCCTGGTCGGTACCACTGGGCGTTCTACCGGCCCGCATCTGCACTTTGAAGTGCTGCGCGACGGACGTGCAGTCGATCCGCAATCCTATCTCCGGGCCGCGCGATAGACGCACGCCGGTTGCTGCGCCCTTGCTTTTAGAGCAGTTAGTCGTCCGTATTTAAGTCTCAGCGGTTTTCCTCCATAATCCCCCCTTTTGACAGCCCACGCGGGGCATCAGGATCAGTCCATGGTCGTTAATGTGCTTAACAAAATTTTTGGCAGCCGCAACAGTCGGCTCATCAAACAGATGACGCGCGACGTGGCACGGATTAACGTGCTGGAAGCGGAAATTTCCAAACTGTCGGACACTGACCTTAGTGCAAAAACCACTGAATTCAGGCAGCGCCTGGCGAAAGGTGAGAGCCTGGATGCGCTGCTGCCCGAGGCCTTCGCTGTGGTGCGTGAAGGCTCGAAACGCTGTATGGGCATGCGGCATTTCGATGTGCAGCTGATCGGCGGCATGGTGTTGCATGAAGGTAAGATAGCCGAGATGCGCACCGGCGAAGGTAAGACCCTGGTGGCGACGCTCGCGGCCTACCTGAATGCCCTGCCCGCCAAGGGTGTGCATGTGGTGACGGTGAACGACTACCTCGCACGGCGCGATTCCGAATGGATGGGAAAGCTCTACAATTTCCTCGGTCTGAGCGTGGGTGTAGTGGTGTCCGGTCAAGACAGCGAAACAAAACGTGCCGCTTACGCGGCCGATATTACCTATGGCACCAACAACGAATACGGCTTCGATTATCTGCGCGACAACATGGCGTTCCGGGCGGAAGAGCGGGTTCAGCGCGGTGCGCATTTTGCCATCGTCGACGAGGTTGACTCCATTCTGATCGATGAGGCACGCACCCCGCTCATCATCTCCGGTCCGACCGAGGACAGCACCGATCTCTATTACAAGATCAATGCGATCATACCCAAGCTGACACGCCAGGAAACCGAGGAAGGCCCCGGCGATTACAGCGTGGACGAGAAGACCCGCCAGGCGCACCTGACGGAAGAAGGCCACGAACACGCCGAGAAGCTGCTGGAAGGTGCCGGCATGCTCGACCATGGCAGCAATCTTTACGACGTTGCGAACATTGGTATGTTGCACCACTTGAATGCCGCGCTGCGTGCGCACGCCCTGTTCAAGCGCGAGGTGGACTATATCGTACGCGACAACGAGGTGATTATCATCGACGAGTTTACCGGACGCATGATGACTGGACGTCGCTGGTCAGATGGTTTGCACCAGGCAGTTGAGGCCAAAGAAGGCGTAAAGATCCAGAACGAAAACCAGACGCTGGCATCCATTACCTTTCAGAACTATTTCCGACTGTATGCAAAGTTGTCCGGTATGACCGGTACAGCTGATACCGAGGCGTTTGAATTTCAGCAAATTTACAACCTCGAGGTGGTGGTTATCCCGACGCACCGTCCCATGATACGTAATGATATGGGCGACCAGGTATATCGGACCAATGACGAGAAGCATAAAGCGATCATCGCCGACATAAAGGATTGCCACCAGCGCAGACAGCCAGTCTTGGTTGGCACAGTCTCGATTGAGAGCTCCGAACTGCTCGCCAAGCTGTTGAAGAAGGCCGACGCCAAGGACG
>JANNJF010000858.1:0-1993 GCA_031405715.1 Gammaproteobacteria bacterium
CCGGTCTCGGCCTCGCCGTCCCCCACCACGCAGCACACCAGCAGGTCCGGGTTGTCGAAGGCAGCACCGTAGGCATGGCTTAAGGCATAACCCAACTCGCCGCCTTCATGGATCGACCCCGGGGTCTCGGGCGCCACATGACTGGGGATGCCGCCGGGAAAAGAGAACTGCCGGAACAAGCGCTGCATGCCCTCGGCATTGCGCGGAATATTGGGATAGAACTCGCTGTACGTGCCCTCAAGCCAGGTGTTGGCCACCAGCCCCGGACCACCGTGGCCGGGACCGGCGATGAAGATGGCATTGAGATCCTGTGCACGGATAATGCGGTTCATGTGCGCATAGATAAAATTGAGACCCGGCGTGGTGCCCCAGTGTCCCAGCAGACGCGGCTTGATGTGTTCCAAGGTCAGCGGCAGGCGCAACAAGGGGTTGTCGAGCAGGTAGATCTGGCCGACGGACAAATAGTTGGCCGCGCGCCAGTACGCATTGATCTTACGTAACGCCTCGCTGGACAGCGGCTGCGTCGGGTCCTGTGCTGTATTTTTTCCGCTCATGTCACCTCTCTAGAAAGCTCTGAACAAGCAGCACAAGCTATCACGCTACGTTCCCTCTCCCTGTGGGAGAGGGACAGGGTGAGGGAAGAATCAATAATCATCCCCCTCACCCTAACCCTAACCCTCTCCCCCGAAGTGCATGGGGGAGAGGGGACTTGTTCAGAGGTTCCTTAGTGCTGGTGGCCAATCAGCCTCCGGCCAAGACCTCGACCGCCTCCTGCGCCAGCACGCTCTCTTCGTCCACCGGTATCACCCATGCCTGCAAGCGGCTATCACTGCTGCTGATGCGACGCTCTCCCACGCCGGTCGCCGCGTTCGCCTCGGTGTCCAGCTCAAGCCCGCACCATGTCAAACCGTCGAGTATCCTGCGGCGTATCTCCGGCAGGTTCTCCCCCACACCGCCGCCAAACAAAATGGCATGGGGCAGGCCCAGGACCGCCATGTAAGCACCGATGTATTTACGCGCCCGGTAACAATAGAGATCCACCGCCAGGCGCGCGTGTTCGTCGTTCGAATCCAGCAGCGCGCGTATATCGGCAGATACCCCGGATACCCCTAGCAGTCCGGATTGTTCGTTCAACAGGTGTTCGGTGTGCGCCGCGGACCAGCCCGCGTGCCGCTGCAGGAACAGCACCAACCCAGGATCGATGTCGCCGCAGCGCGTTGCCATTACCAACCCTTCGGTGGGCGAAAAACCCATAGAGGTGTCGCGCGGTATGCCGTCCTCGATCGCCGTCACCGAACAACCGGCGCCGAGTTGCAGCGAGATCACGCGGCCGCCGCCGTCAACCTGCGGCTGCCGCTGCCGCCAGCACTGCCACATGGCCCGATGCGCCAGCCCATGAAAACCGTAGCGCCGCAGACCCAGCCGCCTGGCAAGGTCGCCAGGGATCGCATAGTTGCGCGCCACCGCGGGCAGGTGCGCATAAAAAGCCGTATCGAATACGCCCACTTGAGGAAGATCCGGACCCAGTACCGCGCGCGTCGCACGCAACCAGCGCAAGGCGTACGGATTGTGCAGCGGTGCCAGCTCGGACAGGCGCTCGACCTCGGCCTCCGCCGTGGCGTCCAACCGGCAGGACGACACGAAACGTTCGCCGCCATGCACCACGCGGTGGGCCACAGCTGCCACCACCGAGATTTTGTTTTGTTGTAAAAAGCCCTGGAGCAAAAGGCCGGGGTCCGCTTCTGTGCGCGCATAACGCTCGCGCGCAATGCGGGTGGGTGCGCCCACGGACCCGGCGCTGTACAACGCGAGGCGCACGGATGAGCTGCCCGTGTTCACGGTCAGGATGAGCGTCGATTGCAGTCCGTGTCGTAGAGAGGGCACGCGGCGGCTCTTGGTTTGTTGGATAAACAGACTTAGCCTAAGCAGAAATGCGCAGAAATGCGCAGAACTGCTTTGACACCGATCAATATCGCACGTCGGAATGAAAGTG
>JANNJF010000859.1:0-1091 GCA_031405715.1 Gammaproteobacteria bacterium
CCATGGATAACCTGGAGCGCCGTCCGGAGAATTACCGCGGCGTGTTACGCGACGGGACGGCGGTGGAACCGGGTAACTGGTATTTCGATCGTCGCAGCAAGGTCCTGGTGTACCGGGTGCGCAACGTGAAACAGTTTCGCGGTGGGGTGAAGAACCCGGTGCGGGCACGATTTGCCATACGCCTGGTGTTTCAAGATGTGAACGGTAACGGAGTTTTCGATCGCGATGTCGAACATCTTGAGGGTGTGCGATTGATGGCCCTGGAACCTTATCAATGGACGAATTAACGACCGGTGTGGCAGTACAGCGCAACAGCGGTCAATTTGGTAACGAAATCTGCTCGTAGGAGGGCAACATGAAGAAGCAAGCTGGATTTACCCTGATTGAACTGATTGTGGTGATCGTGATTCTCGGTGTTCTGTCGGCCATCGCCCTGCCGAAGTTTCTGAGCATCGCGAATGACGCGCGTGCATCGGTGATGAGAGGCGTGCAGGGCAGCATGAGTGGGGCCAATTCCATGATTTACGGAAAAGCGGCGATCAATGGCTTACTCGGCGCTGGCCCCTCCACCTTGAGTGCGGCGCAGACGGGGAGCCTAACAGTTGCCGTTGTCTGGGGTTATGCCCAGAACGCTACGCAATTGCAGCGCGCGATGGACATCAACGTTACCGGTACCGGGGATTTCCAGATAGTGGGTAATACTATTCAGCACCGCAAAGCGATTAACCCAGCGGCCTGCTTGATCACCTATACACCTGCCACCAGCGCCACCGTTCCGCCGCTTTACACGCCGACGCTGACAGGTTGTTAGTCACTGGTTATCCGATCCCCGTATGACTTCCGGGGATCGGGTGCGCGCAAGAATCCGTCTTTAAGGGGCAGGGATGTCGGTATACCGACATCCCGCTTTTGCATTAGAGAGATCGACATGGGTATCCCTCAGATCAGTCCGACCCGCGTAAGGCCTGACACGGCTCGCTGGCCAAAACGTTACCGGGGTTTTACGCTCGTCGAACTCATCGTGGTGATCATGATTTTATCCATCCTCGCCGTCACCGTCGGCATGCGTTGGAACGCACCGAGCTCCACGG
>JANNJF010000860.1:0-1917 GCA_031405715.1 Gammaproteobacteria bacterium
GAAATACCCCAACCCACTGTTCCGGCCACCGCAGCGTGTCATTTGCATCAAGAATCGCGGGGTAGTGAATGATGAGTCCGCCGTCCTGCCACACGCCATCATCACTGACAAAGCGCCCCGAGTTGCCCTGATTCATATGAATATCGTGTATTCCGTTGCCCGGCAAGAACCCGAAGTATTTATCCTTGCTATGAGGTTCAGGCCCCCATCTTTCGCCAAACGCATAAACCTCCGCGAATTCGTCCGCGATAGCCCGCTGAATGTAGGCATTAATTTTTTCATTCAGATCGTTATCCGGACCGGGGATACTATGGGCCAGCGGGCGCATTTGGCTACGATCGAATAGATTTGTCCGGATATAGTCAAGCGCCCTGCCGCCGGGTTCACTGGCTAGACGGGTAAATCCCAGCGCGAGTGTTTTGAGGTGTTCTAACACCGGATGCTGCAAGTCGTCGTCAACAACATAAAGCAGTTCGGACGGCGAAAGCTGCGACATTACGTTAACGGCAATTCGGTAGTCTGTGGTGTTATCCACTATATGGACCTGATAATGGGGACTGCTACCGGCTCCCAGCTGACTTGAAATTGGCCGGCCTTTAAGTACTCCGTAATTTTTCAATGGCATCGCATCCTTCCTTTGACTTTAATGTCACCCCAGGGGTTTTCCCGATCCACCGGATGTCCGTCGATACTTGCCACGACTGAGCTAATTCTAGAAAAATTCTTGGTCATACTTATGTGAACTTGCGACGGCGTCCAATTCCTAGCCGAAGTTTAACAGGCGTGTAATCCGGGAGAATCGGGTTTGCCAGCTGTTTACTGCCGTAGTGATAATACATCGTAAAGCAAAGCGGTCCACGCATCAATCCAGGTGTATTCGCCCCAGACAGTCAGCATGCGGAGTCGCGCGTCACGCACGCAGCTGCGAAGCCCTGCCGTGCGACCCGCTCAGGAACCTCTGAACAAGTGGCAAAAAAGCTCAGACTACGTTCCCTCTCCCCCGAAAGACGCGGACCCCTTCGGGGAGGTACAAACCGCACGGAGAGGGGACTTGTTCAGACGTTCCCTATTTGATTGTATGCGGCAGAATGTTATGCCGATACTTAATCACAGTGGATAGGGCACGATATCGCGAGCGGACGATATCACGATTGCTGGTCGGCTATGAATGTATGATGCGAGGGATTCCCCCCCCCATAAGGAGAGACAAACTAAACACGAAAGCGGGGCGAATATTCCATCAATCGCTTATGAGGGTTTCGTCGAATGATCGGCCGCTAACGAGGAGAATCTGGACTATTGGGATCTTCTCTACTTCTCATATTACACCACAGTTGTGCTAATCGTGGTCTGTCCCTGAGGCTTCTGAATTTACCGTTTCGCTGACACGCGTCAGGTTTCAGCCAAAAAAAACGGCCCGGGGTTTTCCCGGGCCGTGAATTATTGCTCTGTCAGGTCGTTATTATGCGATGCCTCGCGCTTTAGAGCACCGGGCAAGTCGCTGACGATGCACCCTTGACAGGCTGGATCATCTTGAAGTTGTAGCCAGGTGGGCTGATGGTGGGCAGACGCTTCACCGTCAAGCGGTGGATCGGCAGGTTGGCTTCGGTTACCAAGCCTTTCAAGTTGACCTTCAGGTACTGCACCACGGCCTCGGTGATATCCATCACCTCCAGGCTGTTGGGCAGCGGACCGGCGGGCGTGCCCGGACCTGCGACCTGGACGATGCTGCCATCCGTCTTCACCACTTGAACCGTGCGACCACGGCAGGGATTGCAGTTGTTGATGGTTTAAGGCCAATTAATTGTCCTTATTTCCAATTTGTCTTTGCTCCCATTGTGTATGTTTGCTATTCACGGTTATTGTGATTTTGTTTGTTGTTCATTGTTATTGTCACTTGTTTGCACAAAATGAAAC
>JANNJF010000861.1:0-2159 GCA_031405715.1 Gammaproteobacteria bacterium
TGCTCATCGGCCTCCTGCTGCTGTATGTCATCAACAGCTGATTTTTCCGGGCGCGCGCTATCATGTCAGAAAAAGATCGTTGGCTCCTGCCTGAAGGGATAGAAGAGATTCTTCCGCTGGAGGCGCAGCACCTCGAGGCCATGCGCCGGCGCCTGCTGGATTTGTTCGATTCCTGGGGTTACGAGCTGGTGATGCCGCCACTGATCGAATATCTCGAAGCGCTGCTCACCGGTACCGGTCGGGATCTGGATCTGCAGACCTTCAAGCTGACCGATCAGCTGAGCGGGCGCTTGATGGGGGTGCGTGCCGACATGACGCCGCAGGCCGCACGCATCGATGCCCACTACCTCAAACGCAGCGTGCCGGTGCGCTTGTGTTACGTGGGCAGCGTATTGCATACACGCCCGGACGAATTCGCGGGTTCGCGCGAGCTGCTGCAACTTGGCGCCGAACTTTTTGGCCACCCCGGTCCGGAGAGCGATGTCGAGATCCTGCGCCTCATGCTGGCGGCGCTGCAGGCCATCGGCATCGTCAGTCCGCATCTGGACCTGGGGCACGTCGGTGTCTTCCGTCAGCTGGCGGCGGATGCGGGTCTCGATGGCCGGTTGGAATCGGATCTGTTCGATGCGCTGCAACGCAAGGCGCGTCCGGACGTCGATGCACTGCTGGCGGGTTCCACCCTGACAGCCGGGCGCAAGGCGATGCTTGCGGCGCTGACGGAGTTAAATGGCGGTCCCGAGGTGCTGGTGGAGGCACGTGCCCGTCTGGCAGCGGCCGATGCCACCGTGGGTCAGGCGCTGGACAATCTGCAGGCGGTGGCCGACGCCATCGCCAGCAGCCATCCCGGCGTGCCGTTGTATTTCGATCTCGCCGAGTTGCGCGGTTATCGCTATTACACCGGCGTGGTGTATTCCGTGTTTGTCACCGGCCACGGACAGGCCGTGGCCCAGGGCGGCCGCTATGATGGTATCGGCAAGGCGTTTGGCCGGGAGCGCGCGGCCACTGGCTTCAGTGCCGATTTACGCCGCCTGCTTAAAATACTGCCGGGCAATGCGCCGCCGCGCGCCGGCATCCACGCACCGTGGAGCCAGGATGGCGTGTTGCGCAAAGAAGTGGAACGCTTACGCGCCGTCGGTGAGCGCGTGGTGATCGGGCTGCCGGGGGCGGCAGTCAGTGCCAGCGAGCTCGGTTGCGACCGCGAATTGGTGCAGGAAAAGGGCGTTTGGCTGATCAGAAAAACATAACATGCTTTAAGTTCATGAAGGTAACCATGGGAAAGAATGTCGTTGTAATCGGTTCGCAATGGGGTGATGAGGGCAAGGGCAAGATCGTCGATCTGCTCACCGACAAGGCGCATGCCGTTGTGCGTTTTCAGGGCGGCCATAATGCCGGACACACGCTGGTCATCAATGGCAAGAAAACCGTCCTGCACCTGATCCCGTCGGGCATATTGCGCGCCAACGTGATGTGCCTCATCGGCAACGGTGTGGTGCTGTCGCCCACGGCGCTGTTCGAGGAGATGGATCAGCTGGAGCGCAGCGGGGTGCCGGTGCGCGAACGTCTGCGCATCAGCGAGTCATGTCCGCTGATCCTGCGCTACCATGCCGCCCTGGATGCGGCGCGGGAAAAGGCGCGTGGCAAGGCCGCCATCGGTACGACCGGTCGGGGTATCGGCCCGGCCTACGAAGACAAGGTGTCGCGCCGCGGCCTGCGGGTGGCGGATCTGCTCGATACCGAGGGTTTTGCCCGCAAGCTCGAAGTGGTGATGGAGTATCACAACTTCGCGCTGCAACATTATTTCAAGTGCGACACCGTGGACTACCAGCAGACCCTGGACGAGAATCTGGCCATCGCCGAACGCCTGCGCCCCCTGGTGGCGGATATCCCCGATACCCTGGATCAATACGCAGCGCAGGATAAGTGTGTGTTGTTCGAGGGTGCCCAGGGCACCTTGCTGGATATCGATCACGGTACCTATCCGTATGTGACCTCGTCCAATACCAGCGCCGGCGCCGCCAGTTCCGGTGCTGGTATCGGTCCGCTGCGTCTGGACTATGTGCTCGGTATCACCAAGGCCTACACCACCCGGGTGGGCGCCGGCCCGTTTCCCACGGAACTGTTCGATCAGATCGGTGATTATCTGGGGGCCAAGGGCAAGG
>JANNJF010000862.1:0-3231 GCA_031405715.1 Gammaproteobacteria bacterium
CGGTAAACTCCGTGGCCCAGATCACATCCATACCAAGAACATCGAGGTCCGCGTCGCGCGCCGGCCGCTCGCTTTACTGGTCAGCCACTGGCTGGGCGGCGATTTCGATACGGTAGCGCCCGTCGGCAGGCTCACTGCGGCATTGTGCTGCGAGGTCGAACGCACTGGACGGTTCCTGGAATACGTACCAGCGCAGTGCCACCATTGCGGTACCTCCATTGTCATGACAGGCAGGGTGACCGCGAGGCTCAGCGCAAGCGCAGCGGCGAGATACGCGTTACTGCGGTGACGTGATTGTGTTTTCGTGCCGAATCAAGGCTTGGCTATTCATCTGAAAATCGCCGCGGGGGATCTCATGGGCCTGGGCCTGCCGGCCCTGCCGCCCGCCGGACTGCCCCGCCAGCCTGGTCGAACGCCGTCCCGATGTGCAACAGGCGGAACAGGACCTGATCGCGGCCAACGCGCGTATCGGCGTGGCCAAGGCCGCGCTGCTGCCGACGTTCACCTTGACTGGCAGCTACGGCGGGCAGAGCGAGGCGTCGAAGAATCTGTACGAGGACGCCGCGCGCATCTGGTCCGCGGGACCGAGCGTGCATCTGCCGATCTTCGACGCGGGAAAATACCGCGCCCGCACACGCCAGGCGGAGGCGCGCCAGCGGCTCTCCGCCGCCGTCTATCAAAAGGCGGTGGAGACCGCGTTCCGCGAGGTGGCCGACGCACTCACCAACCTGGAGCAGACCAGCGCCGCGGTGAACGACACCCAGGCCAAGGTCGATGCCGCACGCAATGCCCTGCGTCTGTCGCGCCTGCGTTACGCGACGGGCTACTCCGGCTATCTCGACGTGCTCGATGCGCAGCGCAGCGCTAACGCCGCCGAACTGGCGTTGGTGCAAAACCACCAGGCACAGTTGAGCTACAGCATCGACTTGATGAAGGCCCTGGGCGGCGGCTGGTCGCCGTCCGACGCCGTCGCGGAAAGGAAACATTGATACCCCTTGGAGTGCGGGAGCTTGCTCCCGTTTTGTAAAACGGCGGCTAGCTTCCAGGGGTCCGCTCACGAAATGGTATAAATCGTACGCCAGGACTGGCAAAACCCAATTGATCATGGGTTTTTGTGAGTATCACACCGCGCGTGTCCTGCCGGGCAAGGCAGTCATCAGGGCACTGTATTGATAGATATTTTATTGCATAGAGTACGATTTATTTCTTTTCGTGAGCTGACCCCTACTAGAATTCCAACTCCTCGGGATCCGCTGACACTAGCGTGCGAGTGCGGGTTTGTGATCTTCGACGGTGAGGTTATCCGCGCACGCGCGGTGAAGTTCGTGGGGCAAAGCGCAGACGCCAAGTGTCGCTGCCTTTTATCTACCAAACGTAGCAGCCGTTTAAAAATGGAAATTTACACAACGAGGGAAGGATATAATAGATTAATTATTTCAATAGCTTATAGCATAGACTGCTGTCTGCGTCTTAGCTTCAGGGCTGGGTGAGCAGTGGCGCGATGGCCCGGACTAGAGTAGGATTAAATCCTACACCACTTCAGTAGAGGTCCCTTATGCGCTCAACCCAGCAATTCAGCATCACCCTCCCCAATGAGATGGCGAAGGTAGTGAAATCCAAGGTCGCGTCTGGTGAGTACGCCACCGAAAGCGAAGTCATCCGGGATGGGTTGCGCGTCCTGATGGCCCGCGATCGCGCCATGGAAAACTGGCTCCAAGAACAGGTCGGGCCGGCCTATGATGCGCTGAAGGCCGATCCATCGCGGGCAGTCAGCATTGACCAGGTGCGGGCCAGGCTCGCAGCTGAACATAAGACAACCACCGCCAAAACGTGACCGCGTACACCCTCGTTTTCTCGCCAGAAGCGGAGGAACAGCTTGTGGCGCTCTACCGCTACATCGCCACTGCCGCATCACCCGAGATTGCGGAGCGCTATACCAGCGCCATTGTCACGTATTGTGAAGGACTGCGGACCTTCCCGCTTCGCGGCACCCGCCGCGATGACCTGCGCCCGGGTCTGCTCATCACGAACTACAAAGGGCGGGCCATGATCGCCTTTGATGTGGACGCCGAGCGGATATCCATTCTCGGCGTGTTCTACGGAGGCCAGGACTACGAGACGGTCTTACAGGCCGATCTGGACGAATAAATCGACCTCGATGTTGGTCACAAGGTCAGATCGAAAATTTACAACCTGACAACTGAACCACACTCATGACATCCATTACCCTCGTCATGCCTTACCTGTTCGCTTAGCCTAAGCCACACCTAAAGGCACAAGCTGCGGGGCCATGCCCTGCCTGAAAGCAAAGCCGATGACCCGTGGACACGCGGTCATCGGCTTTTTTATGCGCGGACCATCGAAGAGCAGATGTCGAGAATGCGAATCATCAGGTTGGAAGCGGGCGACCATCAAGGCGCCGTTCGATTCCTGAGCGATCGCGTGCAGCTCGCCGAGGGAAAGCGGACGATCGTGGCGACCGTGACGCGGACCGGACGGTTCAGCGACCCGCGCTATGGCGAGTTCGAGATCACCCGCAAGATGCTGCTGTCGATGGTGCGCAACTTCGTGGCGCATCGGCCGGACAATGGCGCGGCCGGATTGGGGTCCGCTCACGAAACGGAATAAATCGCACGCCATGACGTGGCAAAACCCAAATGATCATGGGTTTTTGTGAGCATCACGCCGCGCGTGTCCTGCCGGGCAAGGCAGTCATCAGGGCATTGTATTGGAAGAGATGAGAGTTAGAACCATTGTGGTCTACAATGCCCGCGTCTGCCCAGATATGCGCTAGCCTGGAGTATCATAACGACAGTCTTTCGCAATCGTGCTGGCAGGCTTTGCGCTGCCTTTCTTAACCAAGGAAAAATCATGCTGCGATGCGTCCTCACCGTCTCGCTCCTGACACTGTGTACCCAAGCGGTCTGGGCGGCCGGCGAACAAACGCTGACACTCACGGACGCCATCGACAAGGCGCTGGCCCATAACCCGACCCAGGTATCGCAGCGCCTCGACTCCGGCAAGGCGGACACGCAACAGCAGGCGGCGCGCGGCGCACACTGGCCCACGCTGGATTTTTCCGCGTCGGCCACACACTATGCCTACCCGACATTCGTATACCCAATACGTGCGATCGGCGTATTCCCACCGCTGGATGACACCCTGTACGACTACGGCGTGGCGCTGAAACTGCCGCTATATGCCGGCGGGCGTCTGCGTCAGGGCGTGGTG
>JANNJF010000863.1:0-2301 GCA_031405715.1 Gammaproteobacteria bacterium
CTATCGCCGCGGTTAGCCGAGTAGGATCTTGCACTGTACATGGAGCAGGGCCGGTATTATTAACGTCGTAGATCACCCCGGTCACTTCCACGCAGGTCAAGCCAATGCCGGCACCCGTTGCCGGGCTCAAGCCGACATCCCCGGTAATTGCGGAAGTCGGAACGTCTGTGATCGCCGATTCCGCCAGGATCACAAAAGCGCCGGCCGCTCCCAGGTTTACCGGTGCCGGGCCTGCGCCCAAGCCACCTACACCTGTGCCTGCACCTGGGGCTGTTGGCGTTACGCCGGGGGCGGGCGCGCCATTATTATTGTCGCTACCGCATGCGGCCAAGGAAGCCGCTAATAGTAAAGCCATAAACCACATCAGTGGTTTGGAAACGTTTCCGAATCTGTTCATGGGTATCTCCTGCTCTTGTAGGGTGCCTGAAGGCATCTGTGTACGGCTGCATCATTGCTGCCGTGAGTTACTGCGTACGATGCCGACGTATTGGTGCCCGGCCTCGTAGTTGTGACTATCCACTTTCTACGCAAGTGCATCTGTACGTTCACGCACATAGCCAAGGAAGCAGGAATTCTTCCCGCCAGATTATTTTCTCAAACAATATTTCGAATCATTTGACAATCCGAAGCACCGGTTGTGTGAAACGAAAATTTTCGATGCCGCCATGCTAGCGTAATACGACAGCAGGGTGCCTACGTTCGTCGCCACCTGCACAACGGTATATATAGGCAATTCGGCGCAATGCAGCACATCTTCCTGGGGAACAACGAGCGTAATGCTGCTTATGTGCAGCGGCGCACAGATCAAACCAGCGACCGGTGTAATAGTAACTTCGCAAGTTAGTTGAAGAACGTATTTAAACAAATTCAGCGGATGAAGAGGTCAGATTAAGTGCCACACAGTGGAACGGATGATCTTACAGACGCAGATATTGATGCGACCAACGGTTGCAGGAGGTTTTATAGATGAGATGGGATACCGTTAAAGGAAATTGGACCTTGGTCAGAAGAAATACGAAGTTGCAATGGGGAAATCTGTCAGGTGATCAACTGAGCAAGATGGCGGGCAGGTACAGTCATGTGAGCGGGAATAAACAGAAGGCCGACGACACCAACAGTCAAGTGATGCGAGAACAGCTCGATGATTTTGTCGGTCCACACAAGGAAGACGACCGCCGTAGCTGATGCCTGGGCAGAAAGGCTGTGCGTTGCTAACAGCGGCGCGCAAGTTCTCCCAGGGCCGCGTTGCGCATGAATAAAGGAATCAATCATGCTTTACTACTCCGCTGTATTTTTCGTAATCGCCCTCATTGCGGGTAACTTCGGGCTGGGTGGTATCGCCACGGGTGCCGCTGAAATCTCCAGGATCCTGTTATTATTTTTTGTTGTGGTGTTTTTCGTCGACCTCATCATGGGCACGTCGAAAGGTCGCTGGCGTTCGTGAGTTCCTGGATGCTATAACGACACCCCGGCAATGTCAGTGTTGGCCTTGGCACCCACACACGTCAGCTCACGCACATCACCTCATCCCTATGCCGAGCTGTTGGCTGGGGCCGGGCTCACGCCACCTTATCGGCAAAGGCATGATTGCTGTCGCGATGCCGCTCTTCATCGCCCCGAATGGCGATGACAAGGTCGCGTAATGAGGCATCCACCGGCAGGCGCCAATAATCCTTCGCAACCTGCGGCGCAGGATTGTTTTTAATGTTGCCGCTGTCGATTTCCGCCAGATATTCCGTGTAGGAGATAATGGCCTCTTCTTCCAGATAACCGACGATCCGGTGACAGGTCGACGGGACAATCAAATACAGCACGAAATAGATGTTGCACATTAGGCCCTGCACCAGCAGTACGATCATGCGTTCGAACCAGGTTGGCTTGGCAATATGGACGAACGTCATCAAGTGCATGCGCTCATTTTCAGCTTCGTCGAGCAGCGCCTTTATTTTACCGTGATCACTTCGCATGCTGCGCAACGATTTAAAATGCTGCAGCGCACCCCCTACCATTCCAGGGACGGCCGCCACTGTCTCTAACACCACCGCGCGATGACCGTAGCGCTTCGCAAAGAAGATATCTGCGGGAATGCGCATCGTCCTGACGACCGCCAGCGCAATGTGGTCCGACGCCGATTTCGGCACGTGATGGACTGTCATGGAGGATGCAAACCCGCATGTGGCGACAACATCACAATCCTCCGTTGACCCAGCCGGACTTAAAGTAAGAAGAGCAAGCTTACAGTGATAATTTCCCGGCGTATGTTCGAGATCGTACGGAGCCCATTGGAATGGCGATGATGAG
>JANNJF010000864.1:0-9553 GCA_031405715.1 Gammaproteobacteria bacterium
CCCAAAACGAAGCCACGGATATTGCCTACATGCGCCAGGCGCTGGCACTGGCGCAGCGCGCCGCCGACCAGGGCGAGGTGCCGGTGGGTGCGCTGGTGGTGTTCGAAGATAAAATCATCGGCGAAGGCTGGAACCAACCGATCACAACCCATGATCCCACGGCGCACGCCGAGATCGTCGCGCTGCGCGATGCTGCCCGCCGTCTGGCCAACTACCGCCTCACGGGTTCAAGTCTGTATGTCACCCTGGAGCCCTGTCCCATGTGTGCCGGGGCCATCGTGCATGCACGGATTGCCAGGGTGATCTACGGCACCACCGATCCCATCGCCGGCGCGGCGGGGACGGTCTTCAATGTGCTGGCCGCGTCCAGCCTCAATCACCGCCCGGCAGTGCAGGGTGGTGTGCTTGCCGAGGAATGTGCGCATGGGCTGAAGTCGTTCTTTCAGGCGCGCCGCTGAAAAAAACCGTCGCCCACGCGCCGGTGTGGTCCTTCCCAATGGCAGCACCTACCAGATCACCGCGAGCATCGCCATGTATGGGACACAATTTTGGGGGGCATGCCAGGGGTGTCTTGCTCGATTGCTGAGCGATTGGTTGATATTTTGGGTGTAAATGGGTTGATTTCTGGTACACCGCTTGTTTAATGGCAATGGACGCTTGAGCCGGGTGTTGACGAACTGCTGCTGATGCGATCGGGCTATGCGTATGTGCCGTACAGCTCACTGGAAAGTATCATCGAACAGAACAAGGAGGCTTACTACCTGGCGTTAAGGCAAACCCAAGGAACCATTCGCACCGATGCTCCCAACTGGCAACCGTGGCTGGTATTTTTTCTATGGGCGCAGGCTGAACAGGTAAGCCGCCTCAACAAAACGGTCGAGCGCGAGAAACGGGTGATGGCGGCACTACCTGAGCTGTCGTTACAGATTGTGGAGTTTGCGCGCGAGCACGGCCGCGTGACGATAGGCGACGTTATCCGGCTCACTGGCGTGAGCCGGAATACCCTGAAGCAGCATTTTCGTGCGCTGGTATCCCAAGGACGCCTTAACCAGCAAGGTAGCGGACGGGGAGCCTGGTACGAGCTGGGTTGACGCTGGGTTTTGGCGTACGGGCGAGTTGTGTAGATGCCTATGTCCGCAGGGAGAAACGAGAATCGCTCAAATCCCCGGCGGCTTGAGCTTGATCACGTCGTTTTTGTTGACCGCCCTGGTTTCCCCTTCCATCTGCTTCAGCACACCATAATATAGGCGTATGCGATTGACGAACTGCACCGGCTCGTAGCCACGGGCATAGCCGTATTTCGTTTTGCTGAACCACGCCGCTTTGGCCAGAAGCGGCAGGCGTGTTTTGACATCGCTCCACTTGTCCGGATCGCCGCCCTGCTCTTGGGTGATGATGCGCGCGTCTTCCAGGTGATGCAGACCGATGTTGTAGGCGGCAAGCGCCATCCACGTGCGGTCCGGATCGGGGATGCGCCGCGGCAGGCGGTCCATCAGCTGGCGGATATAACGTGCGCCGCCCAGGATGCTCTGCTCTGCGTCCTCCCGGTCGTCCACGCCGAGGTGTTCTGCGGTGGCGCTGGTCAGCATCATCATGCCGCGCACGCCGGTGGGCGATACCGCCTTGGGGTTCCAGAAGGATTCCTGGTAGGCCATGGCCGCGAGCAGTTGCCAGTCGATGTCGTATTGCGCCCCGGCCTTCTCGAACCAGGGCCGGTACGCTTCCAGGGCATCGCCGATGCGTTGGGTATAGGCGGCGATATTGATGGGGTTGAAGCGTGCGGTGGCCCCATAATATTTTTCCACCAGTTGCGCCAGCTTGCCCGACGATCGTAGGTCGTTAAAAAATTTCTCCGCCTCGCGATACAGGCTGTCATCGTCCCCCAGGGGGAATGCCCAGGCGAGCTGCTCCGGTTCGCTGATATCGAAGGCCACCTGCAGATCGGTATTGAACTGGCGGCTCAAGTCAACGATGTTGGAATCGGCGATGGTAAGTTGTACCAGTTCCTCCTGCACCTGCTGCAACAGCTCCTCGGTCTCAACGGCATTGTTGACTGTCCAGCTCAGCGTCGGGTAGAGCAATTTCAGCTGGTGCAGGTGTTCCTCGTAGCTGCTGCCGGCGATGATTTCCAGTTGATACCCAGGCAGGTCCTGGATGCTCGCGGGGTGCGGGCTGCCCCGGCGGTAAATCAGCTGCTGGCGGATGTCCTGGTAGGGCGGGGCAAAACGCACCCTTTGGCGGCGGATGTCGGTCATGGTGATGCCGGCCGCGGCGACATCGCCTTCACCGCGGGCGATCATGGGGAGGATGTCGGAAAACCGCGGCGGTACCACCATCTTGACTTTGACCCCCAGGTGTTGGGCGAACGCCGTGGCAAGGTCGTACTCGATGCCGGTATAGCCGTCGGGGCCTTCGTAGTAGGTCGTCGGGCTATTGCGCGTCAACACCACGAGTTCCCCGGCGTGGCGTACGGATTCCAGCTGGTTGTCGTTCGATGGGGTGCAGCCCGTCAGGCCCGGCAGTGTCGCCAGTGCCAGAACCAGGAAAGCGCCAAGTCTTGATGCACCCCGTCGTTTTTTTAGCATGGCCCATGCAGTATAAACGCTATTGGCGCCCCCGGGTTGTGTCTCACCCCAAGTCCACGTAAGCTACCGCCCCTCCGGAGAGGTACTCGAAGCGGTCATAACGGCGCAGACTCGAAATCTGTTGGGGGCCTTGCCCCACGTGGGTTCGAATCCCACCCTCTCCGCCAATTCCCCGACGCTGCACCCCAGAAAACGGCACCCCGACCCTAATTTCTTTGCCCAGTCACGCAGGGATAGGCGGGTTCCTGCATGGCATATTTCCTGCACTAATCCCTCTGGACACCCCCTGCGGCAGGGTGGTGCGAAAAATTCAAGGTACGGCATGCTCTCTAAAAAGCCCTCCAGCTTGCAGCACCCGATGACGGCCCCTCCGGCCAGGGGTGAGGGCAAAGCGGTGCCGCAGGCGGAGGAGGAGGCCCCCGGATCCGAGGTGTTTGTCGGACGCCAGCCGATACTCACCAGTGATCAAAAACTTTTTTCCTATGAACTGCTGTTTCGACACAACGCCACGGCCACGGGCGCCCAGGTGGTGGATGAGGTAGCGGCTACCTCCCGTCTGCTGGTCAATACCTTCAACCATCTCGGTGTCGAACAGGTTCTGGGGGACAAGCGGGCCTTTATTAACGTCTCCGCCGGGCTGCTGGAGTCCGACGTGATTGAATCCCTGCCGCCGCACAAGGTGGTCCTGGAGATCCTCGAGACTGTCGAACCCACCGCAGCCGTGGTGGAGCGTTGCCGTGCCTTGCAACTCAAGGGCTACCAGTTCGCCCTGGATGATTTTGTTTACCGTCCTGAATTCGAACCGCTGCTCAAACTGGCGTCCTACGTCAAACTGGATATCCGCGCCTTGGGTTTGGAGCAAACGGCGAAACAAGTCGTGGCGTTACGCGGACGCGGACTGCGACTGGTGGCGGAAAAGGTCGAGACTTATGCGGAGTTTCATGCCTGCCGCGCCATGCTGTTTACCCACTATCAGGGTTACTATTTCGCCCGCCCCGAAACCCTCAGCGCCAAGCGCATTGATCCGTCGACACAGACCGTAATGCAGTTATTTAATTTGGTGGCGAGTCAGGCGGATCAGGCAGCGATCGAAGCCGGCTTCAAGCAGGACGTCGCCTTGACTTACAATCTGCTGAAGTACATCAACTCCGTGGGTTTCGGTTTGGCCCATACCGTGGAGACCATACCGCGCGCGCTGGTGGTGTTGGGGCACAAAAAACTCGCCCGCTGGTTGAGTCTGCTGCTCATGTCCGGGGCCAAAAGCAAACATATCGCACCGCATGCCTTGTTCCGCACCGCACTGACGCGTGCGCGCCTGGTGGAATTGCTGGGCAGACATCAGTTGCCGGATGCGGATCAGGACTATCTCTTTATGACCGGCATGTTCTCCCTGCTTGACACCCTGCTGGACAAGCCGCTGGCAGCGCTGCTGGCGGATTTGACCCTGCCCGACGTAGTGCGTGATGCGCTACTGCACGGCAGTGGACGCTACGCGCCGTTTCTGCAGTTGTCCTGTGCCTGTGAGGCGATGGATCTGGGGCGCATCGCCTCCCTGGCGCACTCCAGCGGTCTGGACGCCGTGCACATCAACATGGCGCATATGCAGGCCCTGGCCTGGACCGAAGAGATCAGCGCCAGCGCCTGACATGGAGGTACGGCGCGCAGGGAATCTGCACGGACGAGGCACATCGGCAACCTGAACGCAGTTGAGTCAGACAGCGTTCGAATTTGGCCGTGTCATAGCGCGGCCCCTGCAAACACCACGCGACGTACATCGCGCTGATCCCAGCGCCATCAACCCTGTGACACTTAACAATTCACACGCAAATATACACGTCGCGTGCAATATGCGCGCGAATAAACTCCGGCGCATCCTGGCGTCTTGGGAACGAGGACGGCGAGAGCGATACCACGTTAGGATCATGGCAGGCATGCAACGATTCATCGCGCCTTCACCTCCCCGCCGAGGTGAGCGCTGGGCTATCGGACGTAGCGGTTATTTTTTCTCTATGACGGCATCATCAAACCATTTTTGTGACGGCCGTGCAAATGACTCAAATCAATTTTATTACATATTTTTAATATTTTTGTGACATCCGACACAAACCGCGTGTGTCGATCCGAGATATTCTCAGCGATACATTGTCGAAGGGTGATGTTAACCACGCCTCCTGCCAATGTTGCACTAAACATGTGCCAGTGAAATAGTTGCTTGACAATGTGGGGTTGTTTCCGCAATCATATTTTCGCTGCTGTAAAAGAATTTGCACTCCAAGCGTTCCGCTTCACCTCACAGAAAAGAAAGATAACGAAAGGAATCGAGCATGTATAGCAATCATCTGTACTGTCTTTTCTATTTTGATAGCTTCAGTGATTGCGTTTACCTACTTCCTGCAACAGGGATTTCATTTCAATCGGAACCCTGGATTTACATTCCTATCCACTACATGCATGCCGCACGTGGCGCCACGCGTGTTTGATTCGAGACCGATTACCGATTTAAGAGGTGCGGGTTCAGGCAGAGTAAGACCAATGTATAAAACACCTATTGAGGTGAGATACCTTCCGATCATTGCACGCGTATAGCAAAATAAGGAGATCGTGTTATGCCAGTCGCTCTAAGTTATCCCGGTGTATACATCGAAGAAATCAGCAGTGGGGTTAGGACCATAACAGGCGTTGCCACATCAATAACGGCGTTCATCGGTCGTGCGTTACGTGGTCCGACGAATGAGCCCATCACAATCAACGGTTACGCCGATTTCGAGCGCATCTTCGGCGGTCTTTGGGTCAACAGCAACCTCGGTTATGCAGTGCGCGACTTTTTCCTCAATGGCGGAAGCCAGGCGCTCATCGTGCGCCTCTACCATGCCGATCCCGGTAATCCCAACGCCAATCCAGTGGTGCCAGCACCCGGCACCAAGGCTACGCTCACCGTCGGGGATTTTTCCTTCGCCGCGGCTTATGAAGGAAAATGGGGGGCCAATCTGCGTGTGAGTATCGACCGGGACAACGTGTCGGCCGAGGTCGCTGCCGCTATGGGGGTCACCCAGGCGGATGTTTTCAACCTGACGGTCCGCGACACGAGCCCGAGTGGCAAGACCGAGCGTTTGGTGAACCTTACCGTGAAGGACAGCCCGCGACGCGTCGATAAAGTACTCGAGTCCAATTCCGCTCTGCTTCGTTATGACGGTACGCCGGATGGCACCGAGACAGTTGCTGTGGGCACGGATGCTGTGAGTGTCGTAGAGCTCGCCTATGCGGCGGCCAAGAAGGCGCTGGCCGACAAGCAAAACGCGGATCCCGCCGCGGATGTGACGGCAGAGAAGGCCGCAGTCACTGTCGCCAAGACCGCCCTGGATGTTGCGCTGTCCGCGGCAGCGGCGGCGGTGTCTGACGGGTTACCGTTGGCGGTGGCCGATTTCCTGCCGCCCAGCGGCGAGGCCGATAAAAAGGGGCTCTTTGCCTTGGAGAAGGCGGACTTGTTCAATCTGCTTTGCATCCCGCCATACCATGCACCGACCGATCCACTGGACGTGGACGTCAATCTTGTGTCAGCCGCGGCGGCCTATTGCGAGAAACGTCGAGCGATGCTGCTGGTGGACGCGCCGAAAGACTGGACCACGAAAGAAATTGCGAAGAACAAGTTCAACGATGCCAACAATGACAATGTCGGCACGCGCAGCCGCAACGCGGCGCTGTTTTTCCCCCGGCTGAAGCAGCCGAACCCCCTGCGCGACAATCAAATGGAGGAATTCGCCGCCTGTGGCGCCGTCGCCGGGGTGTTCGCGCGCACCGATACGCAGCGCGGGGTGTGGAAAGCGCCCGCCGGACTCGATGCGACATTGGTGGGCGTGCCATCCCTAAGTATCCCACTGACCGATGCGGAAAACGGTGAATTGAATCCCCTCGGCATAAATTGCTTTCGGGCCTTCCCGGCTGGTGGCCGCGTTGTCTGGGGTGCACGCACGCTGCGTGGCAGCGATCAACTTGCGGACGAGTACAAATACATTCCGGTGCGACGCACGGCGCTATTCATCGAAGAAAGTCTTTTCCGCGGGCTGAAGTGGGTTGTCTTCGAACCCAACGACGAGCCGCTGTGGTCGCAGATTCGTCTGAATGCCGGCGCCTTCATGCACAACATGTTCCGCCAAGGGGCGTTTCAGGGAAGCTCGGCGCGCGATGCCTACTTTGTCAAATGCGACAAGGAGACCACCACACAGAACGACATCGATTTGGGTATTGTCAACGTCGTTATCGGGTTCGCGCCGCTCAAGCCCGCGGAGTTTGTCGTGATCAAACTCCAGCAGATAGCCGGACAGATCGAAGTTTAACCTTACAGAGCGACTCAGGAGCAGGCCATGGCACAGTTTACTGTCAACGCACAGCGTTTCGATCCCTATAAAAACTTCAAGTTTCGCGTGTTCTGGGAGGGCAGCACCCTGCCGGTCGCGGGCATCAGCAAGGTCGGTGGATTGAAGCGCACCACCGAAGTGGTGAAGCATCGTGATGGCGGCGATCCCAGCACCAGCCGCAAATCGCCCGGGCGGACGGAATATGAGGCGCTCACCCTAGAGCGCGGAGTGACCCATGACAAGGAATTCGAACAATGGGCCAACAAGGTGTGGAATTACGGGGCCGGACTTGGATCGGAGGTGTCTCTCAAGGATTTTCGCAAGAACATCATCGTTGAACTGTACAACGAAGCGGGGCAGTTGGCGATCCGCTACAAAATCTACCGCTGCTGGGTGTCCGAATTTCAGGCCCTGCCGGACTTGGACGCCAATGCCAATGCCGTAGCCATTGCGCACATCAAACTGGAGAACGAGGGCTGGGAGCGTGATTACGAAGTGCCCGAGCCCAGCGAACCGACGTTTACCGAACCGGCCTGATCATGGGGGGGCGTCTATGCGCCCATAACGTTCACAACGACGGGACGCCTTTGTCCAGGAATGCTCTATGTCTACGTTAAACGCCAGTGCATTACTCGCAGCATGGGAACAAGGGGTGAGTCAAACCCCGCTGCAACGTGCCTTGACACTGCTGGCCGCGGCATCACCCGGCACATCGCCTGATGACTGGGCGCACAGCAGCACGAAGCCCTTGCCGGCGGCGTACACATAAACGCTTTGGCCCCAGTCCGAATGCTTGCGCAGCAGCAGCCGCACCTGCTCCGCGCCGCTCGGCTGGCTGCTGAAGATCGACGCGGTTGTCTGCTTACCGCCCGATTCCACGTCGGCCTGGTACATCCACAGCCGCGGGAGTCGGCGCGTGTCCGTCGCGGCCGTCGCTTTCGCTTCAACGTCGGCAAGCGTCTTCTGAACTTCCACGCTAATCGAGGAATTCGGGTAAATGCTCAGCAAGCGTTTGCCCAGCGCCGCGGCGAGCTCGTAGTTGCCCGCGGCAACGAGTTGCCGGTAGGTGTCGAGCTCCTTGGCAGCGCGCGCCTGCGCCTTGGCGACGAGCGCCCGCTCGGCGGCAGCACGTTGCTGCTCGGGCGTCGGCCCGCGCTCGCAAGCGGAAAGACCGATGACCAGTGTCAAGGTGCAAGCGGCGAATTTGATCATAGTTATTCGACTCCGTGGTCAACGTTGCGCGCACGCGCATCCTGTAAGGTCACGACCAGCACGTCGCAAAATGCGGCGGATGCTCCGTCGAGCGACTCGCGGAAGTCGCCAGATCGGTCATCCACGCAATCTTGCCATCTATTGCGGAGCGCGCACCTCAACCGGCAGGCCCAGGGCGTCCAGTTGCGGGCGAACCGTCGCGGCGTCGCCGACCACGACCCAGACGAAGTCGGGGCTACGCAGGATGCGGCGGGCCTCGGCGTCCATTTTCGGTGCGGACAGTGCCTGGAAGCGCGGGCCCAGGGTTTCCCAATAGTTATCCGGGCGTCCGTACAGCACATTGCTGCGCAGGGCACCGAGCACGGCGGCAGAGGTTTCGAAACTGCCCGGTAGCTGGCGGACATTACCGTTGACCGTGCGCTCGCGCTCGGCAGCGGTGATGCCCTTGTCGGATAGGAAATTCCGGTACTGCTCGATCAGCACGGCGATCGACTCGCCGGTTCGATTCGACTGCACCGGCGCACTGATGATGTAGGGCGAACGCTGCTCGGCCAGAGTCACTCGGCCATTGAGGCCGTAGGACCAGCCGCGCGTCTCGCGAATGTCCTGATTGATCCGCGACAGGAACCCGTTTCCGATCACTTCATTGGCAGCGTTGAACGCGACCAGGTCGTCGCGACCGGAGACGGCCAGGACCGTCGCGCCGAGGATCAGTGATTGCGGCGACTGCGGGCGGTCGATCAGAACGATGCGCGGCTTCAGCGCGGGCAGGGTTGCATCGAAGACTTTGATCCCTTTGGCGGCGGCCGGCTTGACCCAGGCGCCGAAGCGCTGCTCCAGCAAGGGTTTCAGTTTCGCCAACGGTCGGTCCGAGACCACGAAGATGCGGGCATTGTCGGCGCGCATCCAGCGTTGGTGGAAGGCGCGCAGGTCGTCGCGATCGAGGGCCGCCACCACGGCTGGGTCGCCAGTACCGGAGAACGGACGGCCGTAGGGATGGCCCGGCCCGTACAGTATGGCCGGCAAGGCACGCGCGCCCATGCCATTCGGCGCGGTCTTCTCTTCTGCGATCAAGGCCAGTTGCTGCGCGCGCATGCGTTCGACATCGGCGGCGGCGAAGGCTGGATTGCGAATGACATCAGCGAGTAGTTCGAGGGCCGGCGCCAAGTTAGGACTGACGACGGTGAGACTGACGGCGGTGCGGTCAAGTCCGGCGATGGCGTTGATTGTCGCGCCGAGGCGCTCGCCGGCTTCGGCAATCTCGACTGCATTGAGGGTAGTCGTTCCTTGCGTCAACAGCGTGAGCATGAGCCGCTGCGTTCCCAGCGCATCGGCAGGATCGGCGGCGACGCCGGCGTCGAACTCAACCGCCACGTGGGTGACGGCGGCGGCCTTGGATCG
>JANNJF010000865.1:0-2249 GCA_031405715.1 Gammaproteobacteria bacterium
CTTCATAGGTATCTACACATCTTGTCTTTGATCGTCCCGCCCTCCTCTCCCACGTCCGTGGGGAGGGCCAGGGGAGGCCTCCTTTCGTAGGTTAGGTTAGCCCGAAGGGCGTAACCCAACAAAACCCCGCCTTTGCTGCGGAAGCATCGACGCTGCCCCACCCTGTCCGCGATAAAGATGTCGGGTTACGCTGCGCTAACCCGACCTACAAGACTTGTGTAGATACCTATCGCCTTTGCTTGGAAGAAATGTATCATTATAATTGAACCATATCATCATAAAGATGATATCCTGGGCGGGTAAAAAAACAGCATCCGCTTTGCCCTTGCATGAGTGAGACACATTGACGCCGTTTCCGTCTGAGGAAGTCTTGGTCACCAATACCCATCAAGCTGCTCATTTGTCACGCCATCCAAAGAGTGTTTGTCGTGACCAAGCGCGGCAAATCTCTTTGTTTGTTATGCATTCTTGTCAGCCGTACACAGACCGTCAGTTCACCTCGTTTCCAATAACATCTCGAGTGAGTCATGTCGACTTTGAGCATGCAGTGCGACATTCCTAATGTGTATTTGTCCAGCTTGGGTCAAAAGTATATTCTCTGTAACCGAATGTCGGCGAGACGTCAGAATTACCTGGCGCAGCGTAACCCTACAGACTCCCAGGTGGCTGTAGTTCGTGCCAGCTTAATCCCGACCCAGGTGTGATTATGCCTTAGTGGCAAAAAAAGCAATCCCGGCCGTGCTGTATACTAAAATCAGCTACCCGTAATGTTAAAATTGAATTTCATCCGCTCTGTGTTTTTCTGATTATTAACAAGCAAGGCATAGGAATATCCATGCACACGGCTGTAAAAAGATCGAAGAAACTCAGACTCCTTTACGTGCTGAGTGAATTTATGTATGGCTCCAAGATACGGCAATTATGCGATCTGGTTGATGGCCTTGACAAGGATGTCTTCGATATCGAAGTCTGCGCTTTCGAAATCGACAATGAGGCGGCCAAAGAGGTCATCGAGCTTGGCATCCCCCACTTTCAGTTAAGGTTGCAGCCTCCTCGAGCTTTGAGCGCTGACCGGTTTGCGCAATTCGCCAGAGCGCCTCTTCGACTGCGCTCCGGACGCTACGACTTGGTGCACTCCCTCTGCTATCAGTCGATTTTCATTGAACCACTGATTGTTAAAACATTCTCACAGGCAAAATACATTTATACAAAATCCAATCTCGAATGGGACAATCACAAGATCAACTGGTACCTGAAGTCGAAGCTATCGGATCACATCATAAGCATCTCAGGTGCAACCGATAAGTTGCTTGACGCGAGAGGTTTCAGGGAGAAAACATCAACGATATTTCTTGGCATAGACACAGATAAGTTTAACTCACGGAGGAATACTACGCTTCGCCAAGCACACATGATTCCGGAAGATGCCTTCGTCTATGGTTGTGCGGCGCAATTTGTCGAGTGGAAGGAGCATTTAACCCTGATCAAGGCGTTTGACAAACTGTGCCAGTCGTATCCTGGTATTTATCTTTTTTTGTGTGGGCCAAATCATAACGACAGTTTCTACAAATCAGTATTGAGTGTCATCAATAACAGCAGATACGTGGATCATATCAAGCTTCTTGGAACAATCGATGATATGCCAAAGTTCTACTCAAATATCGATTGCTTTGTACTACCAAGCAGGAATGAAACTTTTGGGTATGTGTATGTCGAGGCAATGAGTTGCGGTAAACCTGCGATCGCGTGTCGCGCAGCCGGACCGCTCGACATCATAAAAGATGGAGAAACAGGATATTTTGTGGAAATGTCGAATTATTCTGATTTGGCAGGAAAAATGGAGAATTACCTGAAATCGAAACAAACATTAACCGTCCATGGGGACGCCGCTCGCGAGCGGGCTCTACATCTGTTTTCAAAAAAGGTGATGGCACGCCGGCATCAAGAACTATATCTCGACATGGCCAAATAAACTTCCCCAAAATACAAAAGGAAGCTGCCCAAACCTCTCAGCTTCCTTCTGCAGATATACCACCATAGACACTGCCACAGGCTGCTCCTGCCATGGCTTCCTGAATCGGATATCGCGTTCAGCAGGCCCGGCAGGTACAAATCACTGCATGTGCATAACCAGTGGCACAACGCTACCGCTCATGCAAAACGTTTATGGCATCCAGCGCGGCCCACCCAATGGCGGAGTGGTGGCAAAAGTAATATCGTCTAAACGCAGCTCCGTATCGGTGTTGAAT